>NZ_JBHZCS010000008.1:140628-144130 GCF_042755705.1 Nocardia sp. NPDC059154 | reverse complement strand
GGTTTCCCCCGGCCCCAGAGGGACCCTTCAAGGGAGGGGAACTCTTGACCCATGTGGGGGGGGGGAGGGGGGGGGGGGGACACCCCCCCCCCCACCCCCGGGGAGAGGATTGCGGGCGCTAGTCCTACACCCCGTGGGAAGACTTGCGGGTGTCAGCCCGCACGTACGAAGAAGCGGCCGTATCGATCTGTTGGGATCGGTACGGCCGCTTGGTAGTTCGGGGGGTGTCGGGGTCAGCTGAAGGTGATGCCGGCCAGGGGGTTGCCGCCGTGGAGGTAGGTGTAGGCGAGGATGGCGGCGGCTATGGCGGCGGCGATGGCGGCGAGGGAGCCCCAGAGGGGTCTGGCGGCCCAGCCTCGGTTGCGGTCGAAGGAGAGGCGGCCGGGGCCGGTGAGGATGAGGACGGTGGCCAGGGCTACCAGGACGGATTCGAGTTCTACCGAGTTGCCCTTGGCGGAGTATTGGAAGCCGGGGACCATGGACTGCTTCCACATCCAGGCGTCGAGGATGATGGCGAGCAGGGCGCCGGCGGCCAGGGGGGTCGCCACGCCGAGGGCGACCATGATGCCGCCGCCGAGTTCGCCGGCGATGAGGAGCGGGGCGGCGAGGTCCACGTGCTTCCAGCCGCCGTTCTCCATGGCGGTTCTGATGCCGTCGTAGCCGGGGCCGTGGAACCAGCCCGCGGCCTTCTGCAGGCCGTGGTAGACGAAGGTGCCGCCGATGACCAAGCGCAGCAACAGCAGCCCGAGGTCCAGCGTGCCGCGGCGGTCGTCGCGGCGGCGGACGCGGCCGTTGCTGTCGGCGGGGCTGGGCGGTGCCGGCGGGATGCTGGCGAAGGAGTAGGTCGGGGACGGCTCGGTGGTGGTGCCGTCGGCCGCACCGGGAATGGCGCTCTTGACCTGGTTGAAGAGCGGGACCTCGGGGTCGAGACCTAGTTCCTCGTCGGTGCGGGGCAGCTTCTCGGTGGTCTGGACGCCGGACGGGGTGGCGAACTGTTCGGTCGGCGAATCGAAGGGGCTCCGGACCGGTTCACCGGCCGGTCGCGGAGCAGCGGGCGGCAGGTCGCCCGCCACGGCGGACGGCTCGTTCGGCTTGTCTGTCACGCGGGCCACACTATTAGCCAGAACCGCTCGGCACACAGCAGAACACGGGCGTGTCCACCGTCCGATTCGCGCCACGGCGAAGGAAGGGACACCCCATCCGAGCGTGAACGGCAGGTTTTCCGTAACGTCTCAACCATGAGTTTGGTTGCCGCTGGCCGTGCCGGGGTGGGTGCGCGGAGAGTTGTGCTGGGCGTGACGCTCGGCGCCGTGCTGCTGTCCGGCTGCGCCCGCTTCGATGATCGTGCCTCGAGCCCGTTCACCACGGAGCCGACCTGGCAGGACGCCGAGCCCAGCACCACGACGCCGAAGGTGCCGCCGACCAATGCCAAGCGCCCCGATCTGCCGTGCGTGGATCCCGATCTGGCGGTGGTGGTCTCATGCCTGGACACCACCGCCGGCCTGGTCGCGCTGCCGGACGGCGGGAGCGCGCTGGTGGCCGAACGCACCACCGGGCGCATCCTGAAGGTGGTCGCCACCGACGAGGGTGAACCGCCCGCGCCCGTCGAGATCGCCCGGCTGGATGTGGATCCGGCCGGGGACGGCGGTCTCACCGGCCTGGCGCTGTCGCCCACCTTCACCGAGGACGGGCTGATCTACGCGTACGTGACCACCGGGGGCGACAACCGGGTGGTGCGCATCTCCACCGACGGCGGCGCGCCCAAGCCGATCCTGACCGGAATTCCGAAGGGGGTCAACGGCAATCGCGGGTCCATCGATTTCTCCTCGCAGAACCGCATGCTGGTGCTCACCGGTGACGCCGGCAACCCGTCGCTGGCGGCCGACACCAACTCGATGGCCGGCAAGCTGCTCAGCATCAACTCCCCCGCGCCCGGCGCCTCCGCCGATGTGGTGGTGACCGGTATCGGTGTGGCGGGCGGGGTGTGCTCGGACGGCAAGGATTCCATCTGGATCACCGACCGCACCGCCACCGAGGATCGGTTGCAGCGGGTCGGCCCCGACGGTGTCGCGGTGAAGGCCTGGACCTGGCCCGATCACCCGGGTGTGGCGGGCTGTGCCGCCGCCTCGGACGGTGTCGCGATCTCGCTGACCAACCAGCGGGCCCTGGCTCTCGCCACGGCCGACAAGAACACGCACGCCGTCACCGCGGCGCCTTCGCTGCTGGCCCAGGACAAGTACGGCCGCCTCGACGGCGCGACGCTGGGCGGCGACGGCAATATCTGGGTCGGCACGGTGAACAAGCCCGACGGCAATCCCAACCAGTACGACGACCGCGTGGTGCGGATCCCGCCGCCGTCCGCGGGCCAGGGCAACGGACCGGACTAGCCACCGGCTTTCCCTGCGGCGCACAGCAACAGCTGTGCGCCGCAGTGTTTTCGGGGAGTGCGAGTTCCTCCGGGTGGATGCCGGTCGGGCCCGAGCCGTTCACACGGCAGGGGCGACCGGCATTTGCAGTTCCACGACCCACCCGTCCGAGGTCGGGTCCTCGGGCGCGTTGAGGTAGACCTCGCGGATGGGAGCGTTGGGGGCGTAACGGTTCTCGTCGGCCCAGCGCCCCATGGCCTCGAAGGACACGCACAGTTCGGCCAGCTTCCCGCGATGCACCAGGGTCGCGGCCTGCGGAATCTCCGGCAGCAGGTGCAGGTCGAGGCTGCTGCCCGGCGCGGCGGTCCCCGAGACCTGGTGCGCGACGTGCACCCGCAGACCTTCTTCGAGCTCTTCGTAATACACGACGGGCGCGCCGGTGATGGTGAGCCCGGCCTCCGGGATCAGTTTCCCGAGCCGGGCGTAGATCCGCTCGATGATGGGCCCGACCGCGGCCTCCCCGGATTCGGCCGCGACCTCGCTCATTTCGGCGACGAGCGTGGCGGACAGCGGTTTCACGATGATTTCCTGCTCGGGCATGACGCCCTCCTTCTGGATGCGCAGGAGCCTCGCCTCGACGCTCGCGAGCCGTGCGGTGTCCGCGGCCACCTGATTGGCCAGCTGCGCGCGACGCAGTTGCAGCATGCCGTGCAACCGCTCCGCGGACAGCTGCCCGTCGAGGAGCTCGGCCACCTGGTTCAGGGTGAAGCCGAGTTCCTTCAACGCGACGATCCGGTTGAGCCGTGCGAGCTGTTCGGCCGAATAGAACCGATAGCCGCTGCACGGATCCACCTCGGACGGCGGCAGCAGTCCGATCTCGTCGTAGTGGCGCAGCATTCGCACCGACACCGATCCGAACCTGGCGAAGTCTCCGATACTGAACATGACCCCTCCAGGTTTAGGACCTCACACGGTGTGAGGGTCAAGCCCATGATCACTCGAGAGCTCGGGGAGGGGGGGGGGGGGGGCGGCCGCGCCGTCCAGTGCCCCGGTGAGGGGGGAGAGCAGGAGAGCGGCCCCCGCGCCCACCCCCGCCCCCGCGTCGCTTCGGAGTTTCCCCCCCCCCCCCCCCCCCC
>NZ_JBHZCS010000008.1:0-140618 GCF_042755705.1 Nocardia sp. NPDC059154 | reverse complement strand
CCCAACCCTGACAAATCCTCCAACACCAAACCCACCCCCCCCGGTTTGAGACCCCCACATGGTGGGAGGGCCACCCCCCTACCCCCTCAAAGCCCCGGGCCCCCCGCCTGCTCCCCCCCGCCCCGATTCGAGAATGCGGTGGGTGGAGTCAGGACTGTGGCGCACCACATCGGTCGTGCGCCACAGGCTGTTTCGGAGGTGTCAGCCCTCGACTCCGCAGGCCGCGAGGACCAGTTCGCGGACGCGGGCGGCGTCGGCCTGACCGCGGGTGGCCTTCATGACGTCACCGACGACCTTGCCGGCGGCCTGCACCTTGCCGGAGCGGATCTTCTCGGCGATGTCCGGGCTGGCGGCGAGGGCCTTCTCGACCTCGGCCTGCAGCGCGGAGTCGTCGGAGACCATGCCCAGGCCCTTGACCTCGACGATCTGGCCCGGCTCGCCCTCACCGGCGAGGACGAAGTCGACGACCTGCTTGGCGACCTTGTTGTTGATGGTCTTGGCCTCGACCAGCCCGGCCACCTCGGCGACCTGCTTCGGGCTGATGGGCAGGTCCTCGAGCGCGACCTCGCGCTCCTTGGCCTTCTCGGTCAGGTAGGCGACCCACCAGGAACGGGCGGCGTCCACGGAAGAGCCCGCGTCGACGGTCGCGATGATCAGGTCCAGCGCACCGGCATTGACCAGGTCGCGGAACACCTCGGCGGACAGGCCCCAGTCGGACTGGATGCGGGCGCGGCGCAGCCACGGGTACTCCGGGATGGTGCCGCGCAGTTCCTCGACCCAGGCGGCGTCGGGCGCGATGGGCTCGAGGTCCGGCTCCGGGAAGTAGCGGTAGTCCTCGGCGGTCTCCTTGATGCGGCCGGGCGAGGTGGTGCCGTCGGTCTCGTGGAAGTGGCGGGTCTCCATCAGCACCGAGCCGCCGGCGGCCAGCACCGCGCCCTGGCGGCGCATCTCGAAGCGCACCGCGACCTCGACGCTCTTGAGCGAGTTCACGTTCTTGGTCTCGGTGCGGGTGCCGAATTCCTTGGCGCCCTTGGGCATCAGGGAGACGTTGGCGTCGCAGCGCAGCGAGCCCTGCTCCATCTTCACGTCGGAGACGGCCAGGGACTTGAGCACCTCGCGCAGCGCGGTCACGTACGCGCGGGCCACCTCGGGGGCGCGTTCGCCCGCGCCCTCGACGGGCTTGGTGACGATCTCGATGAGCGGCACGCCGGCGCGGTTGTAGTCCAGCAGCGAGTGCGAGGCGCCGTGGATGCGGCCGGTCGCGCCACCGACGTGCAGCGACTTGCCGGTGTCCTCCTCCATGTGGGCCCGCTCGATCTCGACCCGGAAGGTCGACCCGTCATCGAGCACCACATCCAGGTGCCCGTTGGTGGCGATCGGCTCGTCGTACTGGCTGATCTGGTAGTTCTTGGGCTGGTCCGGGTAGAAGTAGTTCTTCCGCGCGAACCGGCCCCACGGGGTGATGGAGCAGTTCAGCGCCAGCCCGATGCGGATCGCGGACTCGACGGCCTTCTCGTTCACCACCGGCAGTGAGCCCGGCAGGCCCAGGCACACGGGGCACACCTGGGTGTTGGGCTCGGCGCCGAATTCGGTCGGGCAGCCGCAGAACATCTTGGTCGCGGTGCCCAGCTCGACGTGTACCTCCATGCCGAGCACCGGTTCGTACCGGTCGATGACATCGGAGTAGTCCATCAAGTCCACGGTCGCTGCGCTCATGCGCTCCATCCTATTTACTCGCCGATCAGTCCACGGCGATGGCCTCCACGATGGGCAGCCGCGCCGCGCGCATGGCGGGCGGGATGGCTCCGAGCAGGGACAGTCCGAGCGCGATCACGGCGTAGGCGACCAGCAGTGGGCTGGGCTGATAGCGGATGTCCATGGCGATGGCGTGCCCGAGCGCGATGGTGGCCAGGTAGTGCACGGCCGAGCCGATCGCCAATCCGAGTGCCGCGCCGGTCACTCCGATGCCGGCGGCCTCGGCGAGCACGGTGCGCAGCAGGAAGCGGCGGCTGGTGCCCATGGCCCGCAGCACCCCGAGTTCACGGCGGCGGTCCAGCACCGACAGCATCAGGGTATTGAGCAGCGCGACCGCCGAGACCACGACCACGATCCAGAGGATGGCCGCGCTGATCGAGGTGCCCTGCCGGACACTGGACGAAATCGCGGTCACCGCATCGCGTCCGGTGCTGACGTGGATATCGGCCGGGACGGCGGCGCGCACGGCCGCCATCACCGCGGCATGATCCACGCCGGGCGCGAAGTCGATGCCGATGATGGTCTCGCCCGGCCGCTGGTACCACTCGCGCATGATGTTCAGGTCGAGCGCCACCACGCCCGCGATGGCGGAGAAGTAGGGCACCACCTTCAGCACCTGCACCCGGTGCTCACCGGTCGGGGTGGGCAGGGTCAGGTCGGACCCCTCGTGCACGCCGAGCGAGCGGGCCACATCCCGGGAGATGACGACGCCCGCGCCGGCGGCCATGCGCGCCTGGTCGGCCTCGCTCACGCTGTCCAGCACCGAGGTCCGGGCCACGCCGCCCTCGAAGGCCTGCAGCATGACGCGGCCGCGGCCCAGGGTCGCGAAAGCCATTTGGGCCGAACCGACTTCGCCGACGCCGGGGATGGCGCTCAGTTTCTGTTTCAGGTCCGACGGCAGCAGCGGGCCGGTGGGGAACTGCTCCATGGCTGTCGGGCTGACGAACACGTCGGTGCGGGCCAGGCCCTCGAAACTGTCGGTCGCGGCGCTGACCATATTGCGGCTGGCATTGCCGATGGCGACGATCGCGGTCACGCCGATCATGACGGTCATGACGGTCGCCCAGACCCGGCGCGGGGCGCGTTCGATGGTGGTCGCGCCCAGGGCGCCGGGCGCGCCGAAGAGCCGGGCCACCGCAGCGACCGCGCGCACGATGGGCTCGGTGGCGGCGAAGCACAGCACGACCGCGCCGGCGATGGACAGCGAGATCGCCCCGATCGAGAGCCGGCCCAGGTCCGCCTCGGCCACGACCACCGCACCCGACACCATGATCAGACCGAGAATCGCGGCGGCCCAGCGGATCACCGGCTTCACGCTGTCGGCCGCGCCGACGCCGACGGGGGCCAGCGCCTCGATCGGCGCGACCTTGTACACCTGCCGCGCGGCGATCGCCGCCGCGGCGACGCTGGCCAGCACGCAGGCCAGAATCGCCACCGGCACCGCGTAACCGGGCACCTCGTACTCGGTGCGCGACTCGACGGAGTTCACGATGGCGGCGGGCAACTGCCGGATCGCGGTGCGGCCCATGAAGATTCCGATGACGGAGCCGCTGATCGCGCCGAACAGGCCGAGGATCGCGGCCTCGGCGAGCAGATCGCGCACCACGGGACCGCGCTTGCCGCCCATGGCCCGCAGCAGCGACAGCGTCGGGCGGCGTTGCGCCACGGCCATGCTCATGGCGTTGTAGATGAGGAACGAGGAAACGATGAGCGCCGAGGCCGAGGAGGCCAGCGTCGAGTAGCGCACCAGCATCACCGCGCCGCCGGCCTGCGCGGTCCGCAGATCCGGATCGGCGACCACGGCCCGGCCGGCGATCGCCTTGGTGAGGTCGGAACGCAATTGGCCCACATCGGTATTCGGTGCGGCGATGATCTGCACCGAGTCCAGCCGGCCTTCCCGGCCGGTGATCTTCTGCGCCACCGGCAGCAGCGCGATCGCGATGTGGCCGCCGTTGATCTTGGCAGCGGTGGAGTCGTCGATGACGCCCGCGACGGTGGCCGTCACGGTGCCGAACTGGAACTTGTCGCCCTCCTGATAGCCCATGGCGGAGCCGACCAGGACACCGTTGCCGACCGTGAGCAGTTTGCTCGCCTGATCGGTCACCGTCCCGCCGAGGTCACTGCCCAGCTGAGCGGCGGAGGGGTCCGCACCGACCAGCAGGGCCCGTTTGTCGTCGGCCCCGATGGACTGCCGCACCATCGGCACCGCCGTGCCGACCCCGGGCACGGACCGGATCTGTTGCAGCAGTTGCTGATCGAAGCCCGCGTCGGTGATGCCGCTGACCTCCAGCACCGCCTTGCCGCCCAGACTGTGGGTGAGCTTGTCCACCGAGCCGGTGATGGAGCCGGAGATGCTGAACACCGAAACCAGCAGTCCCGCGGACACTCCCATCACCACCATGGCCATGGTGGTGCGGCCGCGGTGGGCGAAGAGCTCACCGATATTGAACAGGCGGAGCCGATCCAGCGCGGCGCGGATCATGCGTGCACCGCCCCGGCGTCGTCGGCGGTGACGTCACCGCCGGCGGCGGGCGCCGAACCGTTGCGGCCCGGCTCGGGAACGGTCCGCACCTCGCCGTCATCGCCGCGCTCGACCCGGTCGATGGACCCGATCTGCCCGTCGCGCAGGTTGATCACCCGGTCGCAGTAGCGCACCGCACCCATGTCGTGGGTCACCATGACCACGGAGTTGCCCTCCTCGGTGATGTCGGCGAGCAGCTGCAGGATCGAGGCGCCGGTCTTGGAGTCCAGGTTGCCGGTCGGTTCGTCGGCCAGGATCAGTGGCGGATCCATGATGAGCGCCCGCGCCACCGCGACCCGCTGCATCTGACCGCCGGACAGTTCGGCCGGCCGGTGCTCGGCGCGCTCGCTGAGCCCGACCAGGTCGAGCAACTCCAGCGCGCGCGGCTTGGCCTTGCGCAATCCGGTGCCGTCCAGCAGTTTCGGGATGGCGACATTCTCCCAGGCGGTCAGCGTGGGCAGCAGATTGAAGAACTGGAAGACGAAACCGACGCGGTGCCTGCGGAATTCGGACTGCCGGTCGTCGTCCAGGTCGCCGATCTCCTTGTCCTGGAATCGAATCGACCCGGTGTCCGGAGAGTCGAGTGCGCCGAGCAGGTGCAGCAGTGTGCTCTTGCCCGAACCGGAAGGACCGACGATGGCGGTGAACTCCCCCGCATCGATCCGCAGGCTGATCCCGTCCAGAGCGCGCACGGTCTGCTCGCCCACCCGGTATTCCTTGATGACGTCGGTCAATTCCAGCATTGGTCGTTCCCCTCTGCAGATCAATACCAGCCGGTGTCTATCAGCTGGCCAGCGCTCGCGCACGCGGACGGCCGAAATACAGCCCATCGGTGTCGTAGGTGTCGAGGATCGCGCGCAGGGCCGGCTGTTCGGCGCACAGCTCCGCGTACACCTCGATCGCCAAAACGCCCTTCTCCATTGCGTTTTCCATCTTCACGGTCAAATGGTTCTCCCAGCGATTGCGCAGTGCGAGCAGCACCCCGTCAGGGCCGCCGAACAGGCGCTGCAGCTCCGGGAGATTGTCGAACAGCTTGGGATCAGCAGGATTCAGTTCGAAGTCACTGCGTGCTGCCCGATCGAGAACGATGTGCAGGATGTCGGTACGAGCGTGTAAGTCTGCCCAGGACATGGCGCCAACCTTCCGTTGAATTGGGTTCCAGCGTTGTGTGCACCCGGCTTTGCGGGCGGGCGCGTGTGCCGTTGCCCCAAAACTACGATCGCTCCGATACCCCTGTCTTCGTGCCGCGGACGCGACTTGACCTCCCACTCCGGTAGGAGACGTGCCCCTGCCGCCGGACGATGTACGCGGTCTGCTTCGACGGATAGCCTTGCAGAATGAACGTGACCAGCGCCACCCCCGAGGCGGTCGGGCAGGCGTTGCAGGAGTTACGGGAGTGGCTGCACGAAGCCGGTGTCCGGTCCCGGCGGTTCGTGCGCAACCCGGTCCGCGAATACCGGCGCTGGGTGGAGGAGACCGGTTTCGACTACCCGGTCTCGATGGTCGTGCTGGTGGACGTGATGCTCTACACGTTCAGCACGATCGCCTTCGCCCAGCGGGTGGCAGCGGGCTATTTCCCCGGCCTCCTCGCCCTGGCCGCGCTGCTCATCATCTATCTGACCGGCCCGCCGTGCGTGGTGCTCAACCTCCCGCCCCGCCCGGTCCTGCTCGCCTCGCTGACCATGGCCGGGGTGGCCCTGTTCCTGATGCAGCCGGTGCCACTGGATGTCGCACCGCTCATCCTGATCGTCGTGACCGGCGAGGTCGCGGCCATCACCCGGACGTCCGTGAGCGCGGTCATCGGCCTGGGAATGATGGCGGAGATCATGTTCTTCGGATACGTCGGGCACATCGACGGACTGACCTGGTTCACGCTCGGCATCCTCTTCGGCTGGTTCACCGGGCAGCTGCTGAACTACCAGCGCCGCTACCTGTATCAGGAACGCGACTACCAGGAGGTCCGCGCCCTGCAGGCCGCCGGCGAGGAGCGCCGCCGCATCGCCCGTGAGGTGCACGATGTCATCGCGCACTCACTGAGCGTCACCCTGCTGCACGTGACCGCCGCCCGGCACGCGCTGCAGACCGACCGCGATGTGGACGAGGCGATCGACGCGCTCGCCGACGCCGAGCGGCTGGGCAGGCAGGCCATGGCCGACATCCGCCGGACGGTCGGGCTGTTGGACGGGCACCATGCGCCCCAGACGCCCGAACCCGGCCTCGATGACATCGAGGATCTGGTGTCGGACTTCCTCCGCGCGGGCATGGCGATCGACTTCCGCTCGGAAGGCGATCGCGGGCAGGTTTCGGCCGCCCTGGGGCTGGCGCTGTACCGGATCTGCCAGGAATCGCTCGCCAATATCGCCAAGCACGCCCCCGGCGCACAGGCTCAGGTTCGAATGATGGTCTGCGCCAGACATATCGAAGTCACCATCACGAATACCCTGCCTCCCGGGGCACTGCTGCGGCCCGGTCGCGGCATGGGCATCTCGGGCATGCGCCAGCGCCTGGCCGTCCTCGGCGGCACCCTGACCGCGGGACCCCACGACGACGGCTGGCAGGTGTCCGCCCGGATCCCGACGACCGGGCAGATGCCCTGTATCGCCGCCGCGGAGCAGAACCTGCGCTCCGTACTGCTGTCCATGACCCAGAAGACCCCGCAGGAGGGTGCGTGATCGACCGATCCGACGACGAGCCGATCGGCGTGCTCGTCGTCGACGATCAGGAGCTGGTGCGCGGCGGGCTGCGCCGAATCCTGCGCCGCCGCGACGGTTTCACGGTGAGCGAGTGCGCGGACGGGGACGAGGTGCCCGCGGCCGTCACCGCGCACCGCCCGGACGTGGTGCTGATGGATCTGCGTATGAAGCGGATCGGCGGCATCGAGGCCACCCGGACGCTGCGAACGGTTGTGGACGCGCCGCCGGTGCTGGTGCTCACCACCTTCGACGACGACCAGTTGCTGTCGGGCGCGCTGCGGGCGGGCGCGGCCGGGTTCATCCTCAAGGACTCCCCCGCCGAGGATCTGATCCGCGCGGTGCGGACCGTCGCCACCGGCGGCTCCTGGCTGGACCCGACGGTCACGCCGCGGGTGCTGACCACCTATCGCTCGGCCCGTCCCACGCCGGCACCCGGCGGCGATCGCCTGTCCGAGCTGACCGTTCGCGAGCTCGAGGTGCTCGAACTCATCGGCCGCGGCCGCCTCAATGCTGAGATCGCGCGCACACTCGGTATCTCGGAGGTAACGGTGAAGAGCCACGTAGGACATATCTTCGGGAAGCTCGGGTTACGCGACCGGGCAGCGGCCATCGTCTTTGCGTTTGACCACGGCGTAGTGGCACCGGGAGAATCCACCTCCTAGAGGGGTGGGTCGCGGGTCCTCGTCTGCTTCCCTCCCGAGAGTTGGAGGTTGGACGGGGTGGATGCACCGCCATCGCGGGCCGGAAGCAGGTTCGGGCCGTACGAGTTGCGCTCGCTGCTGGGCAGGGGCGGTATGGGAGAGGTCTACGAGGCCTACGACACCTCCAAGGATCGGGTCGTCGCCCTCAAGCTGCTACCGGAAGAACTTGCGAAAGACCCCTCCTACCAGGAACGTTTCCGCCGGGAGTCGCAGGCGGCGGCACGGCTGGCGGAGCCGCACATCATCCCCATCCACGACTGGGGCGAGATCGACGGTGTGCTCTACATCGATATGCGGCTGGTGCGCGGGCAGGATCTGCGCTCGCTGCTGAACCGGTACGGCGCGCTGCCGCCGCTGCGGGTCATCGGGATCATCGAGCAGATCGCGGCGGCGCTGGACGCCGCGCACTACTCGGGGCTGGTGCACCGGGACGTCAAACCCGCGAACATCCTTGTGACTGATGCAGATTTCGCATATCTCGCGGATTTCGGCATCGCGCGCGCCGAGGGCGATTCCACCATCACCATGACCGGCACGGCCGTGGGCTCCTACGCCTACATGGCCCCCGAGCGCTTCGACGCCGGGCCGGTCTCCGGGCGCGCCGACATCTACTCGCTGGGTTGTGTTCTGCACGAGTGCCTCACCGGCGACAAGCCCTTCCCGGCGCACAACATGAGCGTGCTGATCCGCGCGCACCTGTCGGAGCCGCCACCGCTGACGAGCATGCTGCGCGCCGGGATTCCGCCCGCGCTGGATGCCGTGGTGGCCAAGGCGCTGGCCAAGGATCCGAACGACCGGTTCTACACCGCAGGCGAATTCGCCCGGGCCGCGCGGGCGGCGCTGGCCGGTGGTCAGCCGGTGCCCGCGCCCGCCGGGCAGCCCCGGCCGGGCCGGACCGTGCCGCCGGGTCCGCCGGTCGGCCCGCCACCGACGACCGTGCTGCCGACCGGCGCGCCCGCCGGGCCGCCTACCACGGTCATGCCGGGCGGGACGCCCGCCGCGGGCCGGAATGCGGATCCCACTGTGCGGCACTCCGATCCCGCTGTGCGGCACCCTGATCCCACTGTGCGGCAACCCGGTTCCGGGCTCGGGCTGAACACCGGGGCGATCCCGGCCTACATCACCGGATCCTTCCCGGCCGCCGAGGAACCTTCGCCCACAGGGGATCTGCCGGTCATCCTGCCGTCGGATCCGACCCGGGTGCGGGTCAGCGATTTCCACTACACGCCGCTGCCGGCCGACGCCCAGCAGCAGGCGATCTGGGGCCACGCCCAGGCGCAGCAGCGGGATTTCCCGTACGCGCCGGCGCCCGATCCCTCGCTGTACCCGACCGCGGATCACCCCATCGTCCAGCCGCCGCCCCGCGAGCCCGGAAAACGGCGCAAGGGCAAGTCGATCGCGGCGCCGCTGTCGATCGGCGTGCTGGTGGTCGCGGTGGCCGCCGTTGCCGGTGCGGTGGGCTGGCAAGTCCTGGACCGGTCCGGCAACGAAGCACCGATAACGACGGCAGCACAGGGTGTTCCGGGCACCACCGTCCCGCACTCGCAGCAGGCGGGCCCGGCGGCGACGACCCCGGCTCCCACCACTGTGCAACTGCCGGCGGGAGCGACGTCGTGTCCACCGGTGTATGCGGCGCTCGGCGGTTACGCCAGTTCCGCGATCGGAAACACGGTCACGACCTGCCCTTTCGCGGAGGAGGTTCGCCGAGCCTATGCCGACGCGGCTTCTGGTCGGCAGGCTTCGGCAGTTAGTGTGGTGGCAGTGAGCCCGGTGACCGGCCGGTCTTACACGATGAACTGCACGGCCGCAGGCAAATTGGTGACCTGCGTCGGTGGTGAGAACGCGGTGGTGTATGTCTACTGATCCAATTCCGGCCTGTCGCAAGGGGTTTGTGCGCGGGCTGGCGCTGGCGGCTGTCCTGGCCGTTTCCGCTTGTGGCCCGAATCTCGGTGCTGTACAGCGTCATTCGGCGCAGTCGGATGAGATCAAACCGGTCGGCGACAGTTCTGCGCTACCGGTCCCGAGCATGATCGGACCGGATTTGCCGGAGCTGTTCGGGCTGCCGAAATCCGTTGCCTTCGCAGCGGATTTCAACGATCTGAAGGCCACCCTGGACGGCCGGGTCGGCGTGGCGGTCATGCCTGTCGGCGGCGGCGACATGACCCAGCTGGGCGAGTGGAGCACCGGCATCGCCTGGTCCACCATCAAGGTGCCGCTGGCGCTCGCCGCGCTGCGCCACGATCCGGTGGGCATGCGCTCCACCGCCGAGGCCGCCATTACCTTCTCCGACAACGATGCGGCACAGACGCTCTGGAACTCGCTGGGCACCGGCAGCGAGGCCGCCGACGCGGTCGAGGCGGTGCTGCGCGAGGCCGGCGACGCCACCACCGATGTCGCCGCGCGCCACACCAGGCTGGCCGCGCTGGAGTCCGACGATCTGCTCGCCTTCGGCGCCACCGACTGGTCGCTGGCCGATCAGGTGCACTTCGCCTCCCGGCTGCCCTGCCTGCCGCGCGCCAATTCCGTGGTCTCGCTCATGAGTGAGATCACCCCCAGCCAGAGCTGGGGCCTGGGCCGGCTCATCGGCGCGGAGTTCAAGGGCGGCTGGGGTCCCGACGACGACACCGGCAAGTACACCGTCCGCCAGTTCGGGCTGGTCCCGACGCTGAACGGACCGGTGGCGGTGGCGCTGGCGGCCGAGCCCACCTCGGGCAGTTTCGACGACGCCACGGACATGATGGACAAGCTCGCGCTGCTGGTCGGCGACCATCTGCCCGACCTGCACGGCGGACTCTGCTCGCACTAACACATTCAGTGCGTATTCGTTTCAAAATGCCCAGCGTGCACCCCCAATCGGGCGTGAGCCGGTGAAAAACGTCCATACCCACCGGGTTTGACCGCCAGTGTCCCGACCCACAACAATCCTTGCGATTGACGGGTCCGGGTGCGTCCGCTAGGAACAGGGAACGCACCGGACACCCGGGCAGATGGAGGTTACGGGGTGCAGGCACCGTATTCGCGGAACGCTGACCAGCGCGACGCACTGGACAGCACACGCGATGCGGGGTACGGATCCCGTTGGCGCGGACGACGGCTCGCGTGGGGATGCGGAGCGCTGGCCGTGCTGGTCGGAGCGCTGACCGCGTGCAGCAGCAAGCCGGTGCTGGTTCCGGACAAGACCACCGTGGCCGCGGCGGCGCCCAGCGCCGCCGGCTCCACCACCGTCCTGGCGCTGCCGGGCTCGTTGGCCTGGGATTTCACCAACGACCTGAAGCCGTCGCTGGCCGGTAAGGTCGGGCTGGCCGTGATGCCGGTGGGCACCGATCGGGTGCTGGCCCTGGGCGATTGGAGCTCCGGGCCCGGCTGGTCGACCATGAAGGTCCCGCTGACCCTGGCGGCACTGCGCAAGAGTTCGGGCAATCAGGTGGCGGCGGTCAATGCCATCGAATACTCCGACAACTCCGCGGCCGACACCCTCTGGCAGTCGCTGGGAACCCCCGAGGCCGCGGCCCAGACCGTCCAGGACGTGCTACGCGAGGGCGGCGACACCGAGACCACGGTGCCCGCCACCCGCGCCCGGGCCGACTACTCCGCCTTCGGCCAGGCCGAATGGTCGCTGGCGAATCAGCTGAAATTCGCCGCCAAACTCCCCTGCCTGGCGCAATCCGACGACGTCACCTCGCTGATGGGCAAGATCAGCTCCACTCAGCGCTGGGGGCTGGGCAATCTGGACGGCGCCATCTTCAAGGGCGGCTGGGGACCCGATCCCAGCGGCAACTACCTGGTCCGGCAATTCGGACTGATCCCCGTGGACGGCGGCCAGATCGCCATCGCGGTTGCTACCCAGCCCAATTCCGGCTCCTTCGACGACGGCACCGCCATCCTCACCAAGATCGCCACCCTGATCGGTAAGCACCTCGACGAACTCAAGGGTGGTACCTGCACCGCCGGCTAGCGAAAACCGTAACCCGCGGTTCACGGGGGCGGGGATCACAGGCGGCCGATCTCAGGGCAAGATGGGGATCATGCGCATCGGAGTCTTGACCGGAGGCGGAGACTGCCCAGGCCTGAATGCCGTGATCCGTGCTGTCGTTCGTACCGCGAACGGCCGCTGGGGGGATGCGATCGTCGGCTTCCAGGACGGCTGGCGCGGCCTACTCGAGGATCGCAAGATCCAGATCCTCAACAATGACCGCACCGATCGGCTGCTCACCAAGGGCGGCACCATTCTGGGCACCGCGCGCACCAATCCGGACGTGCTGCGCGCCGGACTCCCCCGCATCAAGCAGACCCTCGACGACAACGGGATCGACGCGCTCATCCCGATCGGCGGCGAGGGCACGCTGACCGCCGCCTCCTGGCTGGCCGACGAGGGCGTGCCCGTGGTGGGCGTCCCCAAGACCATCGACAACGACATCGACTGCACCGACACCACCTTCGGCCACGACACCGCCGTCTCCATCGCCACCGAGGCCATCGACCGGATCCACACCACCGCCGAATCCCACCAGCGCGTCATGCTGGTCGAGGTGATGGGGCGGCACGCGGGCTGGATCGCCATCAACTCCGGTATCGCCTCCGGCGCGCACCTGACGCTGGTGCCCGAGGTGCCGTTCGACGTGGACGAGGTCTGCGCGATGGTGAAACGCCGCTTCCAGCGCGGGGATTCGCACTTCATCTGCGTGGTGGCCGAGGGCGCGCACCCCGACCCCACGTCCATGACCCTGCGCGACGGCGGCATCGACGAATTCGGGCATGTGCGGTTCACCGGCGTGGCGCAGCAGCTGGCGCCGGAGATCGAGCGGCGCATCGGCAAGGAGGTCCGGGTGACGGTGCTCGGGCACGTGCAGCGCGGCGGCACCCCGACCGCGTACGACCGCGTGCTGGCAACGCGTTTCGGCGTGCACGCCGCGGAAGCCGTGCACGCCGGGCAATTCGGGCAGATGGTGGCGCTGCGCGGCACCGAGGTGGAACTGGTGCCGCTGTCGGAGGCCACCAAGCAGCTCAAGCTGGTGCCGCAGGATCGGTACCGGGAGGCGGCCGCCTTCTTCGGCTGAGCCGGCTCGCTCCGAGTCGAAACACACTGCGGCATACGGCCCTCGCACCTGTCGGCGCGAGGGCCGTTTCGCGTTGCGGAGGCGTATCGACCGTGGCCCCGGACTCACTCGCGGCACTCGAATCGGTAGCAGCATCGGGCTCGGTCGCGGCGCTCGGCTCAGTCGCGCCACGCGGATCGGTAGCGGCGCCGGACAGCGTCGCGGCGCTGAACTCAGTCGCGGTGCTGGGCGTAGTGGCGGGCGGCGCGGGCGCGGTTGCCGCATGCGACCGAGCACCACTCCTGGCGCGGATGCGATTTCAGAAAATAGCGCACGCAGCGCGGGGCCGGGCAGACGCGGATCTGGGCGGCCTGGGTGCCGGAGAAGAACTCGATGGTGGCGTCGGCCAGTCCGGCCATGACGGTGGCCAGGTCGTCCGAGGTCAGCAGCCGGTGCTCGGTGCGCGGACCGGTGTCGTCCCACGTCAGCAGCCGTAGCGCGGGGGCGGCCGCGCGATTGACGGCGGCCAGTGCGTCCGGGAAGGCCGGCAGCACCGCGGCGTCGGCGGAGCTGGGCGGCTGGGGCGCAACGTATTCCGCGAACAGCGCGCGCACGTTCTGCCGCAGGTCCACCAGGGCGGCGCGCTCGTCCTCGGTGGGCAGGTACGCCTCGAGGTCCAGGTACACACCGACATTCGCGGCATTGGCGACCAGCCACTCACGGGTGGATTCGGGGGTACCGAAGGCGTCCGTGAGGCCACGGCTGGTAGCGCGGATGGTGTTCGCCAAACGGAGTGCCAAGGGATCGACCATGCCCACATTCTAACGGGTATTGCGCTTTCGTTCCATGATGTTCTAACGTGTGAAAGCACGATCTTCCGTTAGAAAGATGAGGACGCCATGATCACCCCGATCGACAACGCACCCCTGCTGGACGAGGTCAAGAAGCGGATGGGCCGGGTGCCGAACATGACCAAGGTGATGGCCAACGCGCCCGTGGTACTGGAGGGTTACCTCGGGCTGTCCGGCGCATTGAAGAAGGGCACGCTGCCGGCCCCGACCTCCGAGCGCATCGCGCTCACCGTCGGCGCGGCCAATGACTGCGGCTACTGCGTAGCGGCGCACACCTTCACCGGCAAGCGGGTCGCCAAGCTGAGCGACGCCGAGGTGGAGGCGGCCAAGAGCGGCACCTCCGCGGACCCGAAAGAGGCTGCGGCCGTTGCCTTCGCCCGTGAACTGACCGAGAGCCGGGGTAAGGCCGATCCGGCCGCCGCACTGGCCGCGGGGTGGACGCAGGAGCAGGTGCTCGAAATCGTCGCCCTGGTCGCCCTGCAGACCCTGACCAACTACGTCAACAAGGTCGGCGAGACCGAAAACGACTGGCCCGCCGCCTAATCTGTCCCATTCCTGGCGCGATCGGCCCCCTCGGGGACCCCGCCCGAATCCTTAAGGTCGGAAATCATGAACGCCGTCAAGAACACCAGCCTCGTCGACGCGCAGGTGCTGCGCACCCTGCTCCACAACGGCATCGTCATCCGCGCGGTGGCGCTGGCCGTCGCCACCATCGTGCTGCTCGTCATCCACCACCCGACCTGGGTGCCCTACTCGGTGAGCGCCTACGCCATCTGGAACGCGGCCGCGATCACCCTCAACTCCGCCCGTGCCGCCACCGCCCGCACGGCCTGATTCCCGGTGCCGCCACCGGAATTACGCCGGGCCGAATTCAGTCGTCGAACCGCCCGGCGGCCAGGGCGGCGGTGAATCGATCCCAGTCCGCCGGCGGGAAGATCAAGGCCGGACCGCTGGGGTTCTTACTGTCCCGGACTCCGACGCCACCGGAGAGGAAGGCGACTTCCACGCATTCCTTCGCACCGGTGCTGCGGGCGCTCTTGAACCACCGGACACCGGGTTCGACGCTCACGTCGCATACTCCTTCGCTGCCCTCCGCAGGAGGTCTCTGCTGGTCGTCTCGTCCAGCGCGGCGCGCTGGATCGCTTGGTATGCCTCGCGGTATCGGTCGACCGCGGCCTGCTTCTCCAGGTAGAGGTCGCCGAGGAAGTTCTCCAGGTAGACGACCGTGGGTTCGACAGGCCGGTTGCCCGCGTCCCGGCCGAAATCCAGGATCACGAACGGGCCGACGGTGTGGCCGATCGGTACGCCCGCCGAGAAGGGTAGTACACGAACAGCGATCGTCGGCAGCGTCGACATGTCCGCGATGCGTCGCAGCTGCGCGGCCATTACGTGCGGGCCGCCGACAACGCGACGTAATGCGGTTTCGTGCACCACGACATCGAAGGAGGCCGGACTTCGCTTGCGCGTCAAGAGGCTTTGACGACGGGTCTTCAACTGCACGCGGCGGTCCAGTTCGTCGTGCGCAGCATCCGGCCAGTAATCATTGATCAGAACCCGTGCGTACTCGGCGGTCTGGAACAGTCCCGGGATGATCTCCGGCTGATAGGAGATGAGGGCGCGGGCCGAAGCCTCCAGGCCCACATACATATTGAAGCCCTCGGGAATCAGATCGTCGTATTCGTGCCACCAGGACTTGACGCTGGCCTGTTGCGCGAGGCCGGTGAGCGCGGAGCTGAACTCGTCGTCGAAGTCGTAGATTCGGCACAATTCCCGGACATCGAGGACTCGGATCTTCTCGGCATTACCGGTTTCCAGCCGCTGCAGCTTCGATTCGCTCCACTCCATCAGCGCCGCCGCCTCGGCGATCGTCATATTGCACTGCATCCGGCCTTCCCGCAGGTATCGCCCCAGTTGACGACGCGGCAGAGTCGAACCATGCTCCGACATCGAATCCTCCCCCACGAAGGCGGTTTTCGGTCACTGCGAATGATGCTCCCACGCGATACGAATGCTGACCTGGCGCTTTCGGAAAGTTTCCCACCGCGCCAGGGCTGCGATTGTCGGTTCGCCGAAACGGTGCTGGACTGGAGTCGCGCCCGGTGAGAACCGGAGCCCTGATATCTCTGGACCCACTCGTCCCCGAGCCGGGCGCACCCAATCCCTCCCCCACCGCTCCGCGGTCGCTCGGTATGACCGGGCGTGACAAGGGATCCGAATGCGGTGTGGGGCCTGTTGAATCTCGATAGTCTTGACGAGGCCCGGCGCGGATGCGCCGCATGCCGAGCACCAGCGCCGGACCGCGAATTGTCCAGCCCCCTGCGCTGCCCCCGGTGGACACCATGATGTATCTGTTCGACTGCACGATGGACCCCGGCGACCTGGCCCTGACCCAGGCCCATCAAGCCATGCAGATCCACAAGTTCTGCACCGTGGACAACTGCCTGGTCCGCCGCCGCGCCCGCCAAATCCTGATCGACCAGGGCCAAATGGTCCTAGGCCCCCGAGCCAACCCGTACCCCGGCGCCTAGCCCGACACCACCAGCACCGCGACAACCACCAACAGCACGAGCGCCACCACCGCCAGCCCCAGCACCACCACCGCGGTGAGCTGCGACGCCTCGGCCCGCTGCGACGTCGGAATCAGCCCGGGCTGCACCGGATTCCCCCCGAACGCAGGCCCACCGTACCCGGGCCCACCCGGCACCCCACTCCCGTAACCCCCATACCCGGGCATCCCAGCAGCGGGACCAGCACCCGTCATTCCGGCCATTCCACCCGAAACTGGCTCGGATACAGCGAAACCCGATGCCTCCCCCTCGGCCGCCACCCCGCCGACGGTCCCGGACCCGCCTACACTGTCCGTCCAGCCGACGCCATCCGTCGAATCGGGCACGAACGCCCCCGAATCCGGATGCCGCACCACACCACCCGATTCCTCGTCGGCGCCACCGGAATCCGCCGTACCAGCAGCGACGCCGGACGGCCCGCCGGACTCCGCACCGCGAACCGGCTCACTCGCCGACATCTCCGCAACCCCGGCCGCCGCACCCGCCTCGTCCGACTCCCCGTCCCCCGCAACCGCTGTCGTCTCAGCCGCGGCCGCAGCCTCGGGCACCGGCGCCACGACAACCGGCTGTGCCAGCACCGTCACCGGCTCGGCAACGATCTCCTCGAAGCCGGGCGCCCCGGCGGTCCCTCCGAGACCCCGCTCCCCCGAATCCGATTCGCCCGTTCCGTCGGCAACCGGCGGCTCCGATACGCAGCCTGCCGCCGAATCGGACGAATCCTCGTCCGCCGCTGCGGATCCCGCTCGCTCCGGCCGGTCGGTACCCGACACCGCCAGCCCGGCCGCACCCCCGGTCGAGAGCTCCTCGGACTGCCCCGTCGAAACCACCGGCTGCGGCACGACATCCGTCGGCCGCTGCGACGCATCCTGCGGATCCACATCCGCCGACCGATTCGCCCACCCGGCATCCGCTGGCTCGACATCCGGTACCGCCTGCGGCGCAGGTGATCCCTCAATCGGCGCACCAGGCAGTCCACTACCCGCGACCCTGCCAGTGCCCGCCGTCGATCCGGCCCAAGCCGCCGGCTCTGCCGGAGCCGCAGGCTCGTGCGCGCCGACGGCGGGAGACATCGGCGGCCCTTGCGGCGCCGGATAGCCGGGCACGCCCGCGGACTGGGGTTGCGGCGGTGCTGAGTAACCGGCGGTGGGAGGGCCCTGCGTCGGGGGGTAGGGGCGCGCGGTCGGCCCCGAACCTGCCCGGTCGTTGTCCGCTGGCGGCTGCTGGGAAATCTCGGGCGCGGGGGCCTGCGGTGCCGGCGCGGGGTAGGAGGACTGGTACGGGGGCGGGGGGTAGGCCGGGGCGGCAGCGGGCGCGGGGGCTTGTGGCTGCGGACCCGCCGACGGTGCCGGAGGCGGGTAGCCGGGGGCGCTGACGGGCTGCTGGGAGGCGGGGGGTGCGGACTGTGGTTGCGGCGCAGAGTAATTGGGCGCGGGCGGTTGCTGCGGGGGTGAGGGGTAGGCCGCGGGTTGGGGTGGCAGAGCCGTGGCGGGGTAGGGCTGGGGTGGGGCCGGGTAGGCCTGGCCGGGGTAGGGCTGGGGGGCGTAGTTCGGTTGGGGGGCGGGGGAATTGGGGTAGGCGGGGTGGAGGGGCTGCTGGTGGACGGGGTGCTGGGCCGGGGGGCCGGAGAGGGCGCGGCGGGCGGCCTTGGCGAAATCGGTGCAGGTGGGGAAGCGGTCGGCGGGGCGTTTGGCCATGGCCTTGGTGAGGACGGCGTCCATGGCGGGCGAGAGGCCGGGGCGGCGCAGGGAGACGGGGGGCGGGAGGAGCTGGAGGTGGCCGCGGATGAGTTCGGCGGGGTGGGGCGAGTCGTAGGGGCCGGCGCCGATCAGGAGCCAGTAGAGGGCGCAGGCCAGGGAGTACTGGTCGGTGGTGGGGTCCAGGTGGGCGCCGGTCATCTGCTCGGGCGAGGCGTAGGCGAGGGTGGCGGTGAACATGCCGGCCTGGGTGAGGTGAGTGGAGTCCTCGCGCAGGCGGGCGATGCCGAAGTCGGTGAGGAAGACGCGCTCGCCGTGGCCGGCGACGGCGCGGGCCAGAATGATGTTGGCGGGCTTCACATCCCGGTGGAGCACCCCCATGCCGTGCGCGTAGTCGAGGGCGCTGGCCACTCCTTCGATCACCTGTACGGCCCGCTCGGGCGGCAGCGTGGCGACATTGATGCCGGCGGCGTCCACCCCGTCGACGTACTGCATGGAGATCCACAGCATCTCGTCCTCGGTGCCGCGGTCGTACACCTCGACGATATTGGGGTGGTCCAGCCGCGCGACCAGATCCGCCTCGCGTTCGAACCGGGCGCGAATCTCCCTGTCCGCGTACAGTTCCCGGTTCAGCAGCTTCAGTGCCGTCAACTTGCCCAGGCGGGGATGCCGGGCGAGATAGACCGAGCCCATCCCGCCCTGTCCGAGCAGTCGTTCGATGGTGAACCCGGCGAACACGTCACCGCTATTCAGCACTGGCTACGACCCCCTTCCGGTGACGTACAAGTCCGTGAGCCTACCCGTCGAAACCCTGTCCGGGCAGGTCAGCCCGGGGTCACCAGTCCGGATTCGTAGGCCAGCACCACCGCCTGCGCCCGATCGCGCAGGTTCAGTTTGGTGAAGACCTTCGACACGTGCGTCTTCACCGTTTGTTCTGCGACAAAAAGGCTTTCGGCGATCTCGGCATTGGACATGCCGCGCGCCACCAGCTCCAGCACCTCGCGCTCGCGCGGGGTGAGCACCGACAGCTGCGGCGCGGGGGCGCGCCGGGCCCGGCGACGCGTGACATCGGCGATGAGCCGGCGCGTGACGGTCGGCGCGAGCAGCGCGTCACCGGCGGCCACCACGCGCACCGCGCGCACCAGTTCCTCGGCGGGCGCGTCCTTGAGCAGGAACCCGCTGGCCCCGATGCCCAGGGCCTCGTACACGTAGTCGTCGATATCGAAGGTGGTGAGCATGAGCACCCGCACCGGCGGTTCGAACCCGGCGGAGAGAATCGAGCGGGCGGCGTCGAGCCCGTTCATCTCCGGCATGCGCACATCCATCAGCACCACGTCGGGGCGTAGCCGTTTCGCCTCGGCCACAGCGATTTTCCCGTCCGCCGCGTCCCCGACCACGCTGATGTCGGGCTGCGCCGCGAGCAACGCCCCGAACCCCTGCCGCACCATCGCCTGATCGTCGGCGATCAACACGGTTATCGCCACAGTCCCACCTCACGCACGACACCGAGTTTGCCATGCCCCGACCGGAACGGCCCGCGCGACGACGACTTCGCACCCCCGCCATTGCGCAGGCCCGGCCGGACCCGGCTCGGTGACCCGACCCCCGGACTCAGTGGCCGGAGCCGAGCGCCTCCGCGCTGCCCGCGGCACTCAGCGCGGGCGCCAGCGGCAGCCGGGCCTGCACCTCGAACCCGCCATCCGGCCGGGGCCCGGCGGTGAGCACGCCGCCGACCGCGGCCGCACGGGTCTGCATACCGGCGATACCGCTGCCGGACGTGCCCGAATGATCACCCGGCCGCACCGCGATCGGCCGATCATTGGCGACGGTCAGGGTCAGCTCGCCCGCGCAGGCGAGGTCCACGCGCACCGCCGCCCCGGGCGCGTGCCGGGATGCATTGGCCAGCGACTCCTGCACGATGCGGTAGAGCGCCAGGCCCGTGGTGTCGGGCACGGCGTCGAGGCTGCCGTCGACGGTCCAGGTGAGCGGCACCCCGGCGCGCTGCGCGCCCTCGAGCAGATCCGGGACGTCGGCGGCCGAGGGCTGCGGCGCGTGCTCGGGCAGCTGCCCGTCACTGCGCAGGACGCCCAGCATGCCGCGGATCTCGTTGAGCGCTGCCCGCGCGCCGGCGCCGATGGACTCGAATTCGGCTCGGGCATCGGCCGGCAGCCCGCTGATCCGATACGGCGCGGTCTGCGCCTGCACCACCACCATCGACATGTGGTGCGCCACCACATCGTGCAGGTCGCGGGCGATGCGCGCCTTCTCCTCCAGGATGGCGCGGCGGGCCCGCTCCAGCTCGGTCTCCTCCTCCGACTTGAGCAGCGCCTGCCGCGACAGCACCACCCACCGGATGAGCAGGCCGAACACCACCAGGCCGGTGATGGCCAGCGGCCAGCCGAACCCGGATTCGGCGAAGCTGTCCCCGGTCTGGGCCATGGCGGTGGCGAACAGCAGTGAGGTCGCCACCCACACCACGGCCACGATCCGGATGGGGGCGCGCACGGCCACCGCGAACACCAGGGCGAACAGCACCAGGATGTGCACCACCTGGAACGGGATCGAATTGCCCGGCTGATGCGGCACCGCGAGCGCGATCATCAGCGCCGAACCGGCCGAAACCGCCCATCCCAGTGGCGGATTCACCCGTAGCAGCAGAATCGGGAACGCGGCGAAGCCCGCGATGAACGGCGCGGCCGCCGCCGGAACCTTGTGCGTCAGATGCAGCGTCGGCCAGGCCACCGCGATGAAGACGATCGCGAGCAGGACCGTGAACCCGTCGAACACCTGCCGCGCCCGTGCGACACGGGCCTGCCCAGACATATTTCCGACCATGCCCTCGACGGTAGAGACTCCGCGCCGCGCCCACCTCATACCCCTGAGTGATCTCCCACCCCCTACCCCGGTACGAGACGTCGGCACGCCTCCCCCGCCTCGCCCACCGCGGAACCGCCCCGCAGGCTGAGGCCCCGGTCGGAGCGCGATTCCTAGCGTCGAGACCCATGAGAGCGTTCCCGACTTCCCGCCGGATCTCGACCCGTTCCACCACACCCGTAGCGGCTGCCGGCCGCGCAGCGGACACCACGCGAGAGACCTCGCCCGCCACGACCGCTGACGTACTGGCGGCCGACGACTCGATGAGCACCATGTCCCCTGGCCCTGGCGTGTCAGGCCACGACCGCCGGGCCCGGCAGCGCCGATATGGTGCGCTCGCGGCGGCTGCGGCGGTGATGTGCTCGGCCGGTCTGGCTTTCGCCCCGGGCGCGGGGGCCGTGAACAGCTGGCCGGGCACGCCCGAGAACGCCGCCGCCCGGAGCGGAATCCTGGAATCGGTTGCCGTGCAGCCGGATCCAGCGCTCATCCCCGAGGATTTCGTCACCACGGCCGGATACCGCCCGGTGGTCGAGGCGGGCATGCTCATCAACCCGAACGGTGACTGCTCCTCCCCCGTCCCGCTGCCCGCCGAATTCGATCTGGCCTGCAAATCCCACGATCTCGGCTACGACCTGCTGCGCTACGCGGCCGCGCACGGCCAGACGCTGGGCCCGTGGGCCCGGCAAACCGTGGACGCCGCCCTGGAACGACGCATGCACGCGGCCTGCGACGCCCGCGAGGACCCGGTCTCGCGCGCCCAATGCCAGGTCATGGCCAGCGTGGCCACCACCGCCGTGGACCTGAACTCCATCCGCCAGGACTACGGCAACCCCATCTACGAACCCTTCTTCGAGCACTCCGGCGACGCCCCCTCCCCCGCCACCCTCACCCTCGCGGGCCTCGGACTCGCCGCCGGACTGGCCACGGCGACAACCATTCTCGTGCGACGCACGCGCAACCGCCGGACCACCCTCGCGCATTTGCGCGGTCCCGACGCACTCGATGGCATGGCGGTGGCACTGTGACCCGCCCACCCGAGACCACCGGCGCGCGCGAGGCCGAGCTCTCCCTCCCGTCGGGACACCGGGCCGAACCACCCACTGCGGCAGATCAACTCGGATTCATCCCGACTCATGTGGTGGATGCGGCAATTCCTACTGCCGGCCTCCCATCCCACGGTCAGGAGGGCCGCAGCGGCGGCGTGCGTGCGGAAGTGGTCCCCACGGCGGACGGGGAGCCGACCGGACCTCGGGCAGGAGGCGCCGCTGCCGTGGTCCGGTATGGGCCTCGAATGTGGCTCGGGCGGGCGAAATTCCATGTCCCACGAGTGGGGACCAGTGCCGCGGTGGCAGGCGGGACCATGATCTCGCTGGCGCCGGGGCTGCTACCCCGGACACCGTCGGCGCAGGCGATCCTGACCACACTCGTGGTGCTGATCGCATTGGGGCTGGCGGCGATCATCCGAATGGTACTGCGGTGGACGCGGTTCGGGATCGAGCATCTGACGCGCGGCCGAGTTCCGGCGCTGATCGCGGGCATGGTGCTGGTCGGGGCCGCGATGGGCTACGCCGAACATTGGCAGAACACCTTGCGCGCCGCCATGGGAGTCGCGGGTATCGGACCCGGGTACTGGGTGCAGTGGCTGGCCTGGACCGTGCCGCTCGTCGTCGCCGTGGTCGCCCTGGCACGCGGAGTGGGCTGGGCGGTGCGGAGATTGGGGCGGGTGCGCAGTATCGCGGCGGGGGTGGCGCTGCTGGTGGCGGGGCAGCTGGTGGTCGTGCCGACGGTGGTGGAGTGGCGGCGGGCGGCCTATGCGGCGGCCAACTCGTATGTGGATCCGGAGTTGGTGCAACCGGATTCGCCGACGCGGTCGGGTAGTCCGGTGTCGATGGCGAGCTGGCCGTCGCTGGGGGCGGAGGGCCGCCGGTTCGTGGTGGGGGCTCCGGCGCGGACCGTGCGGGTGTACGTCGGGTTGAACTCCGCGCCCGATCTGGCTTCCCGGGTGGCGCTGGCGATCCGGGAGCTTGAGCGCACCGGCGGACTGCAGCGCCGCAATCTGGTGGTGACGGTGCCGACCGGTTCGGGCTGGATCGACAGCGATGCGGCCAAGGGTCTCGACGCCCGCTTCGGCGGCGATGTCGCCCTGGTCGGTCTGCAGTACTCCGATGCCCCGAGCTGGGTCACCTTCGTCTTCGGCCGCAGCGCCGCCGAGCAATCCGCCCGCGCCCTGTTCCGGGCCGTGGAGCAACGGATCGCGGCGCTACCGAATCCGCCGAAGCTCTACATCTACGGCCAGAGCCTGGGCGCGCTGGGCGGCAGCGCCGTCTTCACCGATGCCGCCGACCAGGACCGCCGGGTCTGCGGCGCGCTCTGGGCGGGCCCGCCCGCCGGGCAGGTGCGGCACGGCCGCGCGACGGTGCTGGCCAATGCCTCCGATCCGGTGGTGCACTGGTCGACGGCGCTGCTGTGGCGTGCACCGGATCTCACCACCACCCGCCCGGACGCGCCGGTCCCGCACTGGCTTCCGGTGATCAGCTTCCTGCAGACCACCGCCGACCTGCTGGGCGCGCTCGACGCCCCGCCCGGTCACGGTCACCGCTACGGCGCCGACCAGGGCACGGTCATGCCGGACTGCTGAGCGGCGCCGCGGAACTCGCGGGTGAAGTCGGCGGCCAGCCGTTCGATGGCGGCCGCCGCGTCGAGGCCGGCGCGCCAGGGCGCGGGGATGGCGTGCACCCCGAGCCGGGCCCCGAGCAGCGCGCCGCAGACGGCCCCGGTGGAGTCGCTGTCCCCGGAATGATTCACCGACAGCAGCACGCCGTTGCGGAAGATCTGTTCCGGTGTACCGCCCACGTTTTCGGCGCACACCGCCGCGCACACCCCCAGCGCCAGCGCCTCGGACCCGATGACGCCGGTGCCCAGCGGTTCCAGCAGTCCGGGCGGCGGCATGGGCCGGCCCCGGAAGGCCACGGTGTCGGCCAGCCGCACGGCCGCGTCGAGAGCCTGGGTGGTCTCCTCGTGATCGCGGTTGCGAACCAGCTGGGCCCGAGCCTGTTCCACCGCCGCCCGCACGTCCAGTCCCCGGCAGAGCCCGTACACGATGGCCGCGAACGCGCCCGCCGGCAGCCAGCCGCTCGGATTGCCGTGGGTGAGTGCCGCCGCGTCACAGGCCAATTCGAAGGCGTACTCCAGCGAGGGCATGAACCCGCACGCCGCGGACCGCACCGTGGCCGCACAGCCCTTGGAGTCGTTGATCGGATGATCGCGGGTACCCAGCGGAATTCCGGGCTGCTGCCGCGCCGCCACCCGCAGCATGGCCGAGATGGTCGTCTGTGTCGGCCCCCGATAGGTCATCAGCTCCGGGTATCCGGTCAGCCCGCTCTGCAACGGGACCGGCTGTTCCGGCACCGCCGCCTGCCCCTGCCCGCGCAGCCACACCAGCAGGTTCTCCTGGATCATGCCCACCGCGGCGGCGGTGCCGCGCTCGCGTGCCCGCGCGCTGCGGATGAGCGCCTCCATGGTGAACAGCGCCAGCTGCGTCTCGTCGGAGATACGGCCCCGATAGCCGCTGCCCGCCCCGGTGACGCCCTGGATCCCGTAGCGCTGCTGGATGTTCGGCAGCAGCATGGTCTCGATCGGCGCACCCAGTGCGTCCCCGACGGCGCCGCCGAACAGGCAGCCGAGCACGGTGTCCGGACGCGGCAGCCGGTCCGCGACCGGCCCGCGCGGCCGCCGCACCAGCGACACCGGTTCGGCCACCGTCTCCCAGGCGGTCTGCGCGAATTCGAAGCAGGTGTCGTAGCGGTCGCGCGGATCCTTGGACAGCGCCTTCCGCAGCACCTCGTCCAGTTCCGCGGGCAGCTCCGGCCGCAGCAGGCTCACATCCGGCGGCGGCGATTGCAGATGCCCGAGCATGACGGTCGCGATATTCGGGGCGTCGAACGGCCCGCGCCCGGTGAGCAGCCGAAACAGCGTGCACGCCAGGGAATACTGGTCCGAGCGCGGCCCCATGGGCGCCGAGGTGAGCTGTTCCGGGGAGGCGTAGGCCAGGGTGGCATTGAGCATGCCGGTGCGGGTCAGGTGCGCGGTGTCGTCCAGCACCCGGGCGATGCCGAAGTCGCTGAGCAGCGCCCGCTCGGCGAATCCGGCGCCGATGCCGCCGGAACGGGACAGCAGGATATTGGCGGGCTTCACATCCCGGTGCAGCACGCCGCGCCCGTGCGCGTAATCCAGTGCGGCCGCGGTCTGCACGACGATCTCGACCGCCCGGTCGGGGCTGAGGTCGTAGGGGTCGATGGAGGCGCAGTCGACCCCGTCCACGTACTGCATGGCGATCCACAGCTGCTCGTCGTCATCGCCGCGGTCGTAGACGGTGATGATATTGGGATGGTCGAGCTGGGCGATGACGTCGGCCTCGCGTTCGAACCGGAGGCGAGTCTCGTTCTCGCCGAACATCTCCCGGTGCAGCAGTTTGAGCGCGATGAGCCGCGGGAGCCGAGGGTGGCGGGCAGCGTAGACCGAACCCATTCCGCCACGGCCCACTTCGCGCTCGATCACGTAGCCCGCGAAGACTTCGCCGCGTCGCAACATCCCCAAGAAAACCCTTCACACACGCCGAACCGCTGCCAGCCTACCGGTCTGGACCGACAGGCCGCAGGCATTGCCCGATCGGCCGGACGCCGATCGGGGCGGAATCCGACAAGTCGGGCAGCGGGCAACCCGGACGGACAGCGCGGGGTCCGTGCCGGTGGACAGGGACGGCCCCCGCCGGTGGATACCGGCGGGGGCCGAATTCGCTTGCGGGACCGCCTCGATCAGGCTGTCGCCGTGGCCTGGATCAGGCTGTCGCCGTGGCCTGGATCAGGCCGCCTTCATGGCCTTCGCGCTCAGGCGATGGGCCCGCGGGCCGCCTCGTAGGCCGCGCCAACCCGGTAGAGCCGGTCGTCGGCCAGCGCCGGGGCCATGATCTGCAGACCGACCGGCATGCCGTCGTCCGCGCTCAGCCCGGACGGCACCGACATGGCGCAGTGCCCGGCCAGGTTGGTGGGCAGCGTGCACAGGTCCGAGAGGTACATGGCCAGCGGGTCGTTGACCTTCTCGCCCAGCTTCCACGGGGTGAACGGGCTGGTCGGCGAGACCAGCACGTCGACGGTCCGGTAGGCCTTGTCGAAGTCCTGCGCGATCAGGTTGCGGACCTTGTTGGCCTGACCGTAGTAGGCGTCGTAGTACCCGGCCGACAGCGCGTAGGTGCCGATCATGATGCGGCGCTTGACCTCCGGGCCCAGCCCGGCCTCACGGGTCATGGACATGACCTGCTCGGCCGAGTGCGAACCGTCGTCGCCGACGCGCAGGCCGTACCGCATGGCGTCGAAGCGCGCCAGGTTCGACGACACCTCCGACGGCAGGATCAGGTAGTAGGCGGGCAGCGCGAATTCGAAGTGCGGGCAGGACACCTCGATCACCTCGGCGCCCAGTTCCTTCAGCTGCGCGACCGCGGCGTCGAAGGAGGCGAGGACGCCCGGCTGATAGCTGTCGGAGTGAAGTTCCTTCACCACACCGACTTTCACGCCCTGCAGGTCACCCTTGGCGCCCGCACGGGCGGCGGCGACCACCGGCGGCACCGGCACATTGCGGGAGGTGGAGTCCTTCGGGTCGTAGCCCGCGATCACCTCGTGCAGCAGCGCGGTGTCCAGCACGGTGCGGCCACACGGGCCACCCTGGTCCAGCGAGGACGCGCAGGCGACCAGGCCGAAACGGGACACGGTGCCGTAGGTCGGCTTGGTGCCGACGGTCGCGGTGACCGCGGCGGGCTGGCGGATGGAACCGCCGGTGTCGGTGCCGATGGCCAGCGGCGCCTGATACGAGGCGAGCGCCGCGGCGGAGCCACCACCCGAACCGCCCGGAATCCGGTCGGTGTCCCAGGGATTGCGGGTCGGGCCGTACGCCGAGTTCTCGGTGGACGAACCCATGGCGAACTCGTCCATGTTCGTCTTGCCGAGGATCGGGATGCCCGCCTCGCGCAGCTTGGTGGTGAGCGTCGCGTCGTACGGCGACACCCAGCCCTCCAGGATCTTCGACCCGCAGGTGGTCGGCATGTCCGTGGTGGTGAATACGTCCTTGAGCGCCAAGGGAACACCGGCCAGCGCCGAGACCACCTTGCCGTCGGCGACCTGACGGTCCACCTCGGCGGCGGTCAGCAGCGCCTGCTCGCCGGCCACGTGCAGGAAGGCGTTGATCTCCCCGTCGACCTCGGCGATGCGCTGGATGTGGGCCTCGGTGACCTCGACCGAGGAGACCTCGCGCGCGTGGATCTTGTCGGCGAGTTCGGCCGCGGACAGCTTGGTCAGGTCTGTCATTCGCCCTCTCCCAGAATCTGCGGAACCATGAACCGCTGCTCGTCGACGGCCGGCGCCATGGCGAGCGCCTGCTCCGGAGTCAGGCAGGGCTGCTCCGCATCGGGGCGCGTCACATTGGTCTCCGGATTCGGGGATGCGGTGGCGGGCACGTCCGCGGCGGCGACCTTCGAGATCTGTGCGACGTGGGTCAGGATGGAATCCAGCTGACCGGCGTACAGATCGAGTTCGTCGTCCGTCAAAGCGAGCCGGGACAGCCGGGCGAGGTGAGCGACCTCGTCCCTGGAGATGGCGGGCACCGCGGGACCCCTTTCGGCATGGTTCGAGCTTGGTGATTGGCCATTCGACAGCCTAGTGGGTCGCCTCGCGCCAGCGGTCGCAGGTGTGCGCCAGACCTGGCACCATCAATGTGTAACCGATGGGTAAGTGGCCCGCGTCACACGGAATGGTTCGATTCGATAACGAGCTCTCGAGGGTGTAAGTATTGCGGGACTCGGGTACCCGTCCGAAAGTTTCGGTCGCACAGTAAAGAAAGGAAGGCACGTGTCTTATCTGCTTCGCGTGCAACTTCCGGATCGCCCAGGGAGTCTCGGATCGCTGGCCTTGGCGCTGGGTTCCGTCGGCGCGGACATCCTCTCGCTGGATGTCGTCGAACGCGGCGACGGCTTCGCGATCGACGACATCGTGGTGGAGGTGCCCTCGGGCGCACTGCCCGACACCCTCATCACCGCGGCCGAATCCCTGCACGATGTGCAGGTCGATTCACTGCGCCCGTACTCCGGGATGCTGGACACCCACCGCGAACTCGAGCTCATCGATCAGGTCGCCAATGCGCGCGACGATCGTTTGCAGGTGCTGGTCGACGGCGTGCCGCGGGTGCTGCGGGTGGGCTGGTCGATCGTGATCGACATGGGCCCGCAGGGCGCGTATCGCGTGGTCGGCTCGCAGAGCGCCCCGTCGACCCAGGCGGCGTCGGCGCCATGGATGCCGCTGGAGAAGCCGACGGTCCTCGACGGCGAGGCCGACTGGCTGCCGCAGCTGTGGAAGGACATGGACACCAAGCTGGCCGCGGCGCCGCTCGGCAATACCGGCAAGGTGCTGCTGCTGGGCCGTCCGGGTGGTCCGGATTTCCGGCCCTCGGAGGTCGCGCGGCTCGGCTACCTGGCCGGCATCGTCGCCACCGCGCTCGGCTGAGCCGCACCACCTTTCTCGCACCGCGTTTCACCCCCCCCGCCGGAGATCCGGTGGGGGCGTTCTCGTCTGCCCGGCCGCTGTTCACCGTGCCGCATCTACGTACGAACTTAGTAGATTCACAGCATTTACCTACTATTCATCTACGTAGACAATCTACGGTCTTACTTAGTAGATAAGTCACCGACGTGACCAGAACCGGCAAGCAGATCAGCAATGACGCCATGCAGAGAGGCAGGACGCCATGCCGCAAGCCCATCGATCACGCCCGACCCTCCGACGAGCAACCCTCGTCCTGACCCCCATGGCCGGACTAGCCGCAGCCACCTGCGCGAGCAGCGTTCCCACTCGCGCGAGCAGGCCCGCCCCGCCGGGCAGCACCCGCCGCCTCGGGCGTGTGGCCGCCGCGCCCCTCGCGGCCGCGGCGCTGGCGGTCGCCGGTCTTCCACTCGCTGCGGCGGCCGAGGCCGAACCGAGCGAGCGCAAGTCGCGCGCCGGCGCCGGATGTCTCTGGGCGGGAACGACTCACCCGCAGGACAGCACCGTGGTCGCAGGCGGCACCACCTTCCGCTGCGGAACGCAGTCGGGCGCACCGTACTGGTTCGCCGGGGCCGCCACCGATCGGCCGAGCACGGTTCCGACCCCGGGCGCGACCGCCGGCCCGGTCGGCCAATTCAGCGCCGGTGCAAGACAACCCGGCACCAGCTACACCGACTACTGCGTCGGCAATCAGCTCATCCCCGGCACCGACGACGTGTACCAGGTGGTCCGCCTCCCCGGCGACGTCCTGCTCTGGAAGGCCGCACACCCGATCTCTCAGTGGGATTTCGACCGCGCCCGCCCCGCCCCGACCTGGCGCACCGCATCGCTCTGCATCGACGGCATCCTGACCTGAGCGGGTGCACCCGGCAATCCCGGCGCGTTCTCGGACGAAATCCACCACCCGAGATCGCGGCCCGAAGATGCCGGGATGACAGACCGGACTTCCGTCGCCGCTTCCCCGGGGCATCGCCCGCGCACCCGTCGCGGGCCCGCGAGGTTGGCCGGTTCGACCGCGTGACGGTCGAGCCGGTCCGCCGCGGCCGGTCGGTGAGTCCGCCGCCGCCTTTGCCCATTCGACGATGCCGGGCGTCCGGCCCGGTCAGGTCAGCGGGCCGCAGCGATCTCCAGACGCATCACCGTGAGCTGCAGGCCCGAGTCGGTGCGCCAATCTCGTTCCGGGGCATGGGCGAAACCCAGCCGGTCGTACATGCGGCGGGCGTCCTGCATGGTCGGCATGGTGGTGAGCACCACCGCGTCGAACCCTTCGGCGCGGGCGGTATCGATCACCCGCCCCATGAGGGCGGTCCCGATTCCCAGCCCGCGGGCACCCTTGGACACCGCGAGCATCCGGAACTCCAACTCCCCCGGCCGGGCGATATCCGCGAACGGCGTGCCGGGCCGGGCCATGGTCAGCGAGCCCAGGAGCTCGCCGTCGCGGACCGCCACCACAATCTCGGCCGCCGCCGCCCGGGTGGCCGTGTCGGCGAGCTCCTCGACATAGGGGCTGCGCGGATTCACGTGCCCCTCACCGACATACACCTCGACGGTCAGCTCACCGATGGCCGGGTAATCCCCGGGCTCGGCCACCCGAATCTCCACGCGGCCGTCCCGTGACCGCTCGGTGCGCACATTCATCACCACAACTCCATCCTCAATACCGCCCCGCCGCACGCGATTGCCTTTACTGATCGCTCCGCCCGGGTGGCGGTGTCGACGAGCTTCCCGGCATATAGGCCCGGCGGATTCGCGCACTCCTCACCGGCATACACCTCGACGATCGAGTCGCCGATGGCCGGGTAATCCCCGGACTCGGCCACCAGAATCTCCAGCTCCCCGACCACATCGCCGATCGCCCCGCACCGCGCGCGCGGTTGCACGAGGCGCCGCACCGGTGCGAATCGATCTCTAGGACACCGCCTCCGGGCTCTCGGACTCCGGTTCCGGGATTTCCGACACCGCCTCCGGGCCGCCCTCGAGCAGTTTCACGAAACCTGCCTCGTCGAGGATGGGAACACCCAGTTCCTCGGCCTTGGCGGCCTTCGAGCCGGGTGCGTCGCCGATCACCACGAAAGCCGTCTTCTTGGAGACGGATCCGGCCGCCTTGCCGCCGCGGATGAGGATGGCCTCCTTCGCGCCGTCGCGGGTGAAGCCCTCCAGCGAGCCGGTCACCACGATGGACAGGCCCTCCAGGTTGCGCTCGATGGACTCGTCGCGCTCGTCCTCCATCCGGACGCCGGCGGCGGTCCACTTGTCGACGATCTCGAGATGCCAGGGCACGGTGAACCATTCGGTGACCGCGGCGGCAATGGTGGGGCCGACGCCGTCGGTGGCGGCCAGTTCCTCGGCCGAGGCCTCCCGGATGCGGTCCATGCTGCCGAACGCGGTGGCCAGGGCACGGGCCGCGGTGGGACCGGCATGGCGGATGGAGAGAGCGACCAGCACGCGCCACAGCGGGCGGTCCTTGGCGGACTCCAGGTTCTCCAGCAGGCGTTTGCCATTGGCCGACAGGGTGCCGCTCTTGTTGGTGAACAGCGTGGTGGTGAGCAGCCTGTCCTCGTCGAGGGAGAACAGGTCGCCCTCGTCGGCGATCGCGCCCGACTTCAACAGGTCGATGGCGGCCTCGTAGCCCAGCGCCTCGATATCGAACGCACCGCGCCCGGCCACGTGGAATACCCGCTCCCGCAGCTGCGCCGGGCAGTACTGCTGGTTGGGGCACCGGATATCGGCGTCGCCCTCCTTGGCCGGGGCCAGCTCGGTGCCGCATTCGGGGCAGTGCGTGGGCATCACGAATTCCCGCTCGCTGCCGTCGCGGGCATCCACCACCGGGCCCAGCACCTCGGGAATCACGTCCCCGGCCTTGCGGATGGTGACGGTGTCACCGATGAGCACGCCCTTGCGCTGCACCTCGGAGGCATTGTGCAGGGTGGCCATGGCGACGGTGGAGCCCGCCACGGTGACCGGCTGCATGACCGCGAACGGCGTAACCCGGCCGGTGCGACCGACATTCACCTGAATGTCGAGCAGCTTGGTGGTGGCCTCCTCGGGCGGGTACTTGTAGGCGATGGCCCAGCGCGGTGCGCGCGAGGTGGAGCCCAGGCGGCGCTGCAGGCTGAACTCGTCGACCTTGATGACCTGGCCGTCGATCTCGTGCTCGATATCGTGGCGGTGCTCGCCCCAGTAGTCGATGCGGTCGACCACCGCGTCCGCGCCCTGCACCCGGATCGTGTGCGCCGACACCGGCAGACCCCAGGAGGCCAGCGCGCGGTAGGCCTCGAACTGCGATTCCGGCGCGAAGCCCTCCAGCCGGCCGAAGCCGTGGCAGATCATGCGCAGCCGCCGCCGCGCCGTCACCGCGGGATCCTTCTGCCGCAGCGACCCGGCGGCGGTATTGCGCGGATTCGCGTACGGCGCTTTGCCTTCCGCGACGATGGCGGCGTTGAGCGACTCGAAGTCGGCCAGCGTCATGAACGCCTCGCCGCGCACCTCCAGGAGCTTCGGCACCGGGAACTCGTCGCTGTGGATGAGCTCGTGCGGAATGTCCTCGATGGTGCGGGCATTGAGGGTGACGTCCTCACCGGTGCGGCCGTCGCCGCGGGTGGCGCCGCGCACCAGTTTGCCGTCCTCGTAGACGAGGTTGAGGGCGACGCCGTCGATCTTCACCTCGCACACGTAGTGCAGATCGGTGCCGGCATCGGCCTCCACCTTGGCGATCCACTGCCGCATCTCGTCCTCGTTGAAGACGTTGTCCAGCGAGTACATCCGCTCCAGGTGATCCACGGGCTGGAACTCGGTGGTGAAGCCGCCGCCGACCAGCTGGGTGGGCGAATCCGGGGTGCGGAGATCCGGATGCGCCTCCTCGAGCGCCACCAGCCGGTTGAACAGCTCGTCGAACTCGCCGTCGGTAATGATCGGCGCGTCCCGCACGTAGTAGCGGAACTGGTGGTCGCGAACCTCCTCCGCCAGCCGCTGCCACTCGACGCGCTCGTCCCCGCTCGCCGCGGTGATCTCCATGCCCGATTCGCTCACACCAGGCACTCTATCCCGCCCCACCGACAGGTCTGATCAACATTCCCGCACGTCGCGCGCCTGATGCGAGGTTTTTCCGGCCTCGGGAACACGCCCGCAACCGGCCGGGTTCCACTCGGTATGGACCTCGCCAAGGCAGTCGATTTCGCGCGCTCCCACCGCAAGTCGGTGCTCACCACGATTCGCCGCGACACCCGTCCGCAGCTGTCCAATGTGCTGCACTGGGCCGGCGAGGACGGCATCATCCGGATCTCCATCACCTCCGACCGTGCCAAGTACCACAATCTGGTCCGGGACCCGTGGGCCGCGCTGCACATGAGCAGTGACGACTTCTGGTCGTATGCGGTCATCGAAGGCGAGGTGGAGGTCTCCCCGGTCGCCGCCGATCCCGGCGACGCCACGGTCGACGAATTGGTCGCCTACTACCGCGCCCTCAGCGGCGAGCACCCCGACTGGGACGACTACCGCCGCGCGATGGTCGCCGACCGCCGCGCCGTCGTACGTCTCGCTCCCGCCCGCGCCTACGGTCTGCTCCGCTGAGGTTCGCGCACTGCTCCGCTGTGGTTCGTGCACACCGCCATTCGGCCGCGGCGCGGTCCGTGCCGGTCGCCCCGGTTTCGAACCCGGATATCGCGAAAGTTGCCCTCCGGGTGCCGCCCTCGCGGAATACCCGAATAAGGTGAGTCGCATTTCCGACCCGCGACCGGCAGGATGTCCAGGGTGTTGCGTAGTTTTCAGGTGTCGAATCATCGGTCCCTCGCCGAACCGCAGGAACTGCGGCTGACCCGGGGTAGCGGGCCGGTCGCCACACCGGTCACCGCCGTCTACGGGACGGCCGCCACCGGCAAGACGGGCCTCGTCGACGCGCTCGATCGCATGCGCGACGCAGTACTGAATTCGGTCACCGGGTGGGATCCCTACTCCGGTCCGGTTCGGACGCCGCACCTCGGATTCTCCGATCGCCCTTCGGAATTCGTGGCGAACTTCGTCGCCGAGGGGTGCCCGTACACCTACGGGTTCCGGCTCGACAATGCCGACGTGGCCGCGGAGTGGCTGCACTCGCATCCGCACAATCGCAAGCGCGTGGTGTTCGAGCGCGCCGGTGACGACATCCGCATCGGGCCGATGTTCGAGGCCGCGCGCTACGGGCTGGGTGCGGTGGTGCCGCTGGTGCGCCCGAATGCCTTGCTGCTCAGCCTCTCCGGGCAGCTGTACGCCGAGCCGCTGGTCCCGGCCTACCGCTGGTTCCAGTCGCTGCTGGAAGTGCAGTGCGGGCAGCCGGATCCGCAGGAGGTCGCGCACCGGGTGGGCTCACACATCTCGCGCTCGACCGACCACGCGGTGCGGCTGCTGACCCTGCTGCGCGCCGCCGACCTCGGCATCACCGATCTGCTGCTGCCGTCCGACGACCCCATGTACGCCGACTACCTGCGTGACCTGGACGCCGATATCGCCTCCACCACAAAGGAAATCGAGTCCTGCACGATCTCGGCGAACTACGCCGAGGAGATGTTCCTCGAACACGGCATCACCGTCACCCTGTTGCAGCGCGAACTGGCCAACCTCTATGCCGCCCGGGACGCGCTGTACTCCCGCATGGTGGCCCGCCGCGGCGTCGGCCTGGGCCTCACCCACGAGGGCATCGAAACCGCCTTCGACATCACCGACGAGTCCAGCGCCACCCTGGCCATGCTGCGCCTGCTGCCGCCCATGCTCGACGCCCTCGACACCGGCGGCGTGCTGGCGGTGGACGATATCGACGCCGCCCTCACCCCCGAGACGGCCGACAGCCTCATCCAGCTGTTCCAGAACCCCGAAACCAATACCCAGGGCGCGCAACTGGTCTTCACCACCGCCAACCGCACCCTCATCGACCGCGGCAACGGCCGCTCCCAGTCCAAGCGCACCACGGTCTGGCAGCTGCGCCGCCACAACGGTATCTCCGAACTCACCGCCCACTAGCAGCACCGGTCGTCACGCGGCCCCGGCCGGGCATGAACTCCACGCCGCCTAGCATGGAGTTCATGCTCCTGCAGCTCATGTTCGTCCTGCTGATCGGCGGCGCACTGGCCGCGGTCCTGGTGTACTACCGTCGCGGCAACGGCGGCGGCTCACGAGCCTTCCCCGGCGACCCGCTCGCCGCCTCCTGGAACGCCTCCCCCGCCGGCCTCGAATCCGGCACCCTCCACGTCACCGGCGTCAGCCCCCGCCCCGACGACCTCGGCGAGCAGTACGTCACCATCTCCGGCAGCATCTCCGGCCCCACCGTGTTCGCCCACGAGGTCTACGGCCGCTTCGCCTGGGACGTCGACAACTGGCCCGCCATCGGCGACCAGATCCCCGTCACCTACCCCTCCGGCAAGCCCGACAAGTGGCAACTCGACCACCCCGGCGCCCGCCCCTACTTCGGCTCCAAACGCCCGAAGAACCAAGGCTGAACGGACCTCGGTTCCCGTTCCACGCCGCACGCCGGGGATAGGCCGGACTACCTCGCATCTCGAATGAAATCCGGCCTCGCAACCAAGTCCGCGACCGCAGACCCCAGTTCCCGGCGAGTCCAGACCGTCAGCCGGTCCCGAATCTCCGCGGTGTCGATCGGCTCGACCCCGCCCAGCCACCGCCTGGCCGCCGCGGCAACATGCCGATCCTTGGCGTTGATCAGTTTCGGAACTTCGACCCACAAGCTCGCGGGCCATTCGACGAGCGCATCCGAGAATGCCCGGGCCATCGCGCCGAAGAGCGATGTCCGCGCGGGAGCGTCCATACAACTCGGTAGATGGCGCGTCACTTCGTCCAAAACCTGAGCACTCCAACGAATTTCGTACAGCTCCACTTCGGCCGGTGTGAGCAGTACGTCCCGCAGACGCGCCGGGACAAGGACGTTCGCGTCCACGAAGGCCCGGAGGGACACCCCCGCTCCCTTCAGAATTCGTCGTCGTACATACCCGATTCGCGCGAGACACGCGCCACCTCATCCAAGGCCTGCGAGCGATCGCGACGCCTGCGCTCGCGGAAGTCGAGAACCGCCTGCAGCGGGATTCTCCGATGGCGACCCCGATGGCGGTCACGGCGACGCCGTCCACCGGCACTGTCGCTGCTGTCTCGGTCATGTCCTGCTCCCCACTGCGCAAAGTAACTTGCCGACCGGCTAGGTATCTGTCGGTGATGGAGACGCTAGGCTTCACCTTGCCGGTCGTCAAGCAAAAGGGCCGTCGTCAAGGAAACAAGGGCGGGGTACCGAGGGAAGGACTCGATGGACGGGCGTCGCAGTGATACGCGGGAGCGGATTCGGTCCGTCGCCATGGAGCTGTTCTCCGAACGCGGCTATGAGAAGACCTCGCTGCGCGAGATCGCCGAGCGCCTGGGCGTCACGAAAGCCGCGCTCTACTACCACTTCCGGACCAAGGAAGACATTGTCGCCAGCCTGTCGGAGGATCTGCGCGGCGGTGTCGACGAGATCGTGCAGTGGGCCGAGGCCACGCCGCCGGGGCCGGATCGGGCCCGCGAGATCGTGATTCGCTACGGCGCGCTGCTGCACAGCCTCGGCAAGGACATGATCCGGTTCTGGCACGAGAACCAGCCCGCGTTCCGGGACCTCGGGTTCGGCACCAGCCTGCGCTACCAGTTCCGGATGCTGGCCGACCTCATGACCGCGCCCAGCACGGAGCCGCTGGCCACCTTTCACGCCCGGCAGGCGCTGCTGGCCATCAGCTGGAGCCTGTCCATGATGGGCGATCTGGAGCTCTCCGACGAGGAGAGCAACCAGGCGTCGGTGGCGATCGCACTGGACATCCTGACCCGGATGTGAGCCACGCCCGCCGAAACACCCTGCGGCACAGCGTCACGCTGCCACCCGGCGGTCACGCTGCCACCCGGCCTCACTCGAAGGTGAGCGACTCCGGCTCCTCGGCGTAGGCGCGCGCGGTCTCGGCGGCCAGGCTCAGCGCGCGGCGCGCCCAGGACAGCGGGGCACCGGCCAGGCCGCAGGCCGGGGCGACCAGAATCTGCTCGGCCAGCAGGCGCCGCGGGAAACCGAGCCGATCCATCAGGCGCACACCGGGTTCCGCGATATCGCGCCAGGTGACGGGCGCGGCCGGCGCGGTGGTGGGCACCAGCCCGAGCACCAGGTGCTTTCCGCTGTCCAGCAATTCGCCGATCCGGTCGAGGTCGGGGGTGCCGACGGCGGCCATGTCGAAGCCGACCGCGGCCGCCCCGCTCTTGCGCAGGAACCCCAGCGCGGGCCGGTCGGCGCAGGTGTGCACCAGCACCGGCACGGACTGGCTGCCCGCGACGATGTCCAGGATGTGCAGCGCCTCGGGTTCGGGCATGGCGCGCACGGTGTTCAGGACGCTCACGCCCTTCAGCGTGCCGTTCAGCACGGCCGTCAGGTCCGGCTCGTCGATCTGGAGTACGACCTGCGCGCCCAGCCGCTTGGCCACCTCCGCCACATGATTCGCGATGCCCTCTGCCAGCGACTCCGAAAGATCGCGCAGCGCACCGGAATCGGTCAGCACGCGATGCCCGCCCGGCAGCTCCACCTCCGCGGCCACCGACAGCGGCCCGGCCACCTGCACTTTCACCGGATGGCCGGAGCCCGCGAAACCGCCGGTCTCCCAGGCCTCTTCGAGCGCGTCCAGATCGGTGCGCAGCAGATCGTGGGCCCGGCGCGCGACCGCGCCCGGCCGCGCCGCCAGCCGATATCCGCGCGTGGTGCTGTCGAACTGCATGTCCACCAGCAGGCCCGACACCCGTCCGACCATGTCCGCGCCCACGCCACGGCCGGGCAGTTCGACGAGATGCGGCAGCTGCCCCAGCTCCCCCACCACGGTCGCCGCCGCCTCCCGCGGATCGGTCCCGGGCCACGAGCCCACGCCGGTCGCGATGCCGCCGCGCAGTACCGCCGTGTTCGTGTCGTCAGTCATCCCAGCCATCCCGTATCACTCGGCCGTGCGTTCCGAAAACCCCGCGTACCAACTGAACTCGTCACCTCGACGTCGACCCGGCCACCCGGCATCCGCTCGCCCCGTTTCAGCGGCGTCGACGAACTCCCGCCTGGACCGAACCGGATCGCGTGCGAGCCGTCGTGCACTGCGCGGCGAAGCGGGCTGCCGAGCCGCGCGAGGTCACTCGTCGGCATCGCCGCGTTCGGTGCGGCTGCTCGAATTCGTGTACCAGTCCCAGCAGGTCGCGTTGACGAACCAGTCCCAGGTCTTGCCCGCCCGCTCGGCCGCGTCGGCGTGCGCGCCGGGCCCGGTCGTGGGGCGGCCGCGCTCGGCATACGGGGTGACCCGGACGACCACGCCGGTCCGTGCCCGACTGCGGCCGGTGCCGTTCGCCGTGTCCGTTTTCCCGTCCGGGCCGGGTTGCGGCTCGCCGGGCCGGAATTCGCCGGTGTCGGTGCGGGCGATCTGCTCCGGCGCGGCGCTGCCCGCGGCGTTCCGGCCGAGCCTGGCCCGCCCCGGCGCGCGGCGCGGGCGCAGGCGCAGCGGCTGCGGCATTCCGGTGCGCCAGACGACCCGGGAGGTCGATCGAATCTGCGCCGCTACATATGATTTCGCGCGTCCGCGCGTGTGGCGGTCGCTCACCGGGCGCTATCCGAGACCAGTTCGCTTGCGTACGAATGAGGTTCGCGTTCGGTGCCGGAGATGGTGCCGCTGCCCAGCACCTCGTCCCCCGCCGGGTCGGGGCGGTAGAGGACCACGGCCTGGCCGCGGGCCACACCGGTGAGCGGTGCGCGCAGGCGCACCACCAGGCCGCCGTCCACGGCCTCGGCGACGGCCGGGGCGATGCCGCCGTGGGCACGCACCTGGGCCACGCATTCCACCGGGCCGGAAGGACTTTCACCCGAGGTCCAGATGGCGCGGTCGGCGCGCACCGTCCACACCTCGAGGTCCTTGGCCGAGCCCACGCGCACGGTGCCGGTGTCCGGGTCGATATCGGTCACGTAGCGCGGCTTGCCGTCGGCGGCCGGGCCGGGCAAGCCCAGGCCCTTGCGCTGGCCGATGGTGAAGCCGTGCACGCCCTCGTGGTCGGCGAGCTTGGTGCCGTCGGCGTCGAGCACCGCGCCGGGGCGGATGCCGATCTTGGCGCCCAGGAAGGCCTGGGTGTCGCCGGAGGGGATGAAGCAGATGTCGTGGCTGTCGGGCTTGCCGGCCACCGCCAGCCCGCGCTCGGCGGCCTCGGCGCGGATCTGCGGCTTCGGGGTGTCGCCGACCGGGAACATGGCGCGCGAAAGCTGTTCGGCGGTAAGGACGGCCAGCACGTAGGACTGGTCCTTGTCCTCGTCCACGGCCCGGCGCAGCACGCCGTCCGCGAGCCGCGCGTAGTGCCCGGTGACGACAGCGTCGAAGCCCAAAGCCACCGCGCGGTCGGCCAGCGCCGAGAACTTGATCTTCTCGTTGCAGCGCAAGCACGGGTTGGGGGTCTCACCGGCGGCGTAGGCGGCGACGAAGTCGTCGATCACGTCCTCCTTGAACCGGTCGGCGAAATCCCAGACGTAGAACGGGATTCCGAGCACGTCGGCCGCCCGCCGGGCGTCGCCGGCGTCCTCCTTGGAGCAGCAGCCGCGCGATCCGGTGCGTAGCGTGCCCGGGTTCGCCGACAGCGCCAGGTGCACGCCGACCACCTCGTGTCCGGCGTCCACCGCGCGGGCGGCCGCCACGGCGGAATCCACGCCACCACTCATCGCGGCAAGTACTCGCATCTAGAAGCCTCCCTTCGCTCCGGCCAGTCCGGCCGCCTTCGCCCGTTCCACCACCTGCGGCAGCACGGCCAGCAGGGCATCGATATCGACGTCGGTCGAATTGTGTCCCAATGAGAATCGCAGGGATCCGCGCGCCAGCGCCGGTTCCACGCCCATGGCCAGCAGTACATGGGAGGGTCCGGCCACACCGGCATTGCACGCGGATCCGGTCGAGCATTCGATCCCGGCGGCGTCCAGCAGCATGAGCAGCGAGTCGCCCTCGCAGCCGGGGAACGTGAAGTGGGCGTTGCCCGGCATGCGCTGCGCGCCGGTCGCCCCATTGAGCACCGCGTCCGGCACGACGGCGCGCACGCCCTCGATGAGCCGGTCCCGCAGCCGCTCCAGATCGACCGCGCGCACGGCCAGGCCGGCCACGGTCTCGCGAATCGCGGCGGCCAGGCCGGCCGCCGCGGGTACGTCCGAGGTGCCCGAGCGCAGATCCCGCTCGTGCCCGCCGCCGTGCAGCAGCGGCACCGCCGGCACCTGCCGCCCCAGCAGCAGCACGCCCGCGCCGTGCGGCCCGCCGACCTTGTGCCCGGCGAAACTGGCCGCGGCCAGCCCGCTGGCGGCGAAGTCGATGGGCAGCTGCGCCGCGGCCTGCACCGCATCGCTGTGCATGGGCACGTCGAATTCCTGTGCCACCGCGGCCAATTCCTGGATCGGCTGGATGGTGCCGACCTCGTTGTTGGCCCACATGACGCTCACCAGAGCCGTCTCGGCGGCGTACTCGGCCAGCGCGTCGCGCAGCGTGCGCGGCGAGACGATGCCCTGGGCATCGCACTCCAGCCATGTGATGCGCGCGCCCTCGTGCTGCTCGAGCCATTCCACGGTGTCCAGCACCGCGTGATGCTCCACCGCGCTCACCAGGATCCGGTTCCGCCGCGGATCGGCGTCACGCCGCGCCCAGTAGATGCCCTTGACGGCGAGATTGTCGCTCTCGGTCCCGCCCGAGGTGAAGATCACTTCCGACGGCCGCGCCCCCAGCCCCGCCGCGATCGACTCCCGCGCCTCCTCCAGCACCCGCCGGGCGGCCCGCCCGGACCCGTGCAACGACGACGCGTTCCCCGTCATCCCCAGCGCAGCACACATCGCCTCGACGGCGACCGGGAACATGGGTGTCGTGGCCGCGTGATCGAGGTAGACCGTCTGGGCACCGACCGGACCCGGGAAAGCCGACTTCATGACCGTCCAAGGATAGCCGCCACCGTCGAGACGATATTCCCGCCATGCCCGCAGCAGCTCCCGCCCCCATCGTCGCGACCACCGCGCCCGCACGCTCCGCCTCCACTCCCGACGCCGACCGCCCCGTCCGAGTCCTCCATGTAGGCCACGAATCGGCAGCGGACCGGGTTCGCCTGCGTCCCGCCCGGTCCGTTGGTTCACCCCTGCGGCCGGGTGCGGAACGGCCCGCCGGGTTGGACCGGCGGGCCGTCGTGGTCGCGTGATCCGAATCGGATCAGCCCAGGTTCGGCAGCTCGCGCACGCCGTGGGCCTTGGCGGCGTCCAGCTTCTGCGGGTTCTCGTCCAGCAGCTTCAGGATGGTCGGGGCGATCTGGGTGGTCTGCACGGCGTCGGTCACGACCGCCTTCTTGGCGCCCGGGCCGGAGACGATCAGCGGGACATTGCGGTCGGCCGGGTTCGCGCCGCCGTGCTCGGCGATCTTGCCCTTGCCACCGGTGTAGACGGTGCCGACCTGTGCGACACCGATCAGGTCGGGGTGGCGCGGGTCGTTCTCCGGGGCGCCCAGGTACGAGGCGGCGTCGGCGCCGGCATGCACCTCGGTCAGGCCGGACTTGGTGTACGCCTTCGGGTTTCCGCTGATGTCATTGCCGGTGCCGTTGTTGGCCAGCAGCCACTGCTTGGCGAAATCGGCGGCGGCCTGCGAACGGTCGTTCAGCCACAGCAGCATGGCGTCGTCGTCCACGCTGAAGGCGACCAGGTCCTTGGTGGCCTCGGGGTGCTTGGCCTTCCAGGCGGCGTTCAGGGCGGTCAGGATCGGCCCGTCGTCGATGCGGGTCAGGTCGCTCGGCTTGGTGGGCGACTGGCCGTGCTTGGCGGAGACGATGACGGTGGTGTTCTTGTCCTCGCCCTTGGTCTTCAGCTCGCCGAGCAGCTTGCCCAGCTGGCCGTCGACGTAGTCGAGCGCACCGGACAGCAGCGCGCCGGGGGTCACGCCGTCGGCCTGGTAGCCACCGGTCATGCCGTCGGAGGTCGGCAGCTTCTGCGCGACGGAGACGGTCTGGAAGTTCATGCCGAAGACGGCCGGCTCACCGACCTGCTTGGTGTGGCCGTGGTCGTAGCCGTCGATCTCGTTGAGGACGGCCTGCACCTTGTAGCCGTCGTACTGCTGGGTGGACTTGTCGTCCTTGGTCCAGTCCTGGCCCGCGATCGGGGAATTGGAGTTGATCTCCGGGGTGAAGAGATCGTCGATGGCGTTGCCGGCCTTGCCCTCGAGGATGGAGTAGGCGGGGTGCTTGTCCGACCAGGCGGTCAGCTTGCCCGCGGCGTGCAGGACATCGAAGACCGAGTTCACCTGGAGGTACTGGCTCGGGTAGACCGGCTTGCAGGTGGCCGGGTCGACCGGCATGGCCGCCGGGTTCAGCAGGGAAGCCGGGTTGCCCGTCATGCCCAGGATGCTGCCCGGCAGGCCCGCCAGGCCCTGGCCGGCGTCGATCGAGTTCTGGTTCTTGTCCATCGCCTCGGTCATCGCGACCTCGGCGCCCTTCGGGGTGTGCGCGCAGTCGGTGGTGCCGGCGGGCAGCAGGTCGTGATTGAAGGTGTCGTCGTAGTAGACGCCCGACTGTCCCGCGGTGGCGCCGGTGAACTGCGCGACCATGCCCGGGAAGGAGTCCGACGGGTTGGTGGTCTGCGCGTTGGTGTACTCGGCGCCGTTGTTCGCCAGCGAGGCCAGTGCGGAGTTCGGGTGCTGCTTGACGTACCACGCCAGGTCCGCCTGGTGCATTCCGTCGATCGAGATCAGCAGCACATGGTCGGCGTCCTTGCCCTGACCGGTCTTGCCGCCGGGGGCGGCATGGGCGATACCGGCACCGGTACAGACCAGCGCCACTGCACCGGCGGCAGCGGCGACCCGAATGCTCTTACGGGACATGGATTCCTCCTAATCACGCGACACAGAACTTTTGTGTCACGGCGTTATTGCGAATGAAGTGATTCGAAAGACAGCAATCAGGCGTCGTAACCGGTTGCGGCAGTGCGCACTTGGCCGACATAGAGCGAGGAGTGGTTGTAGGCGAGGATGGCCTGCCGCCAGCCCGCGGCGGTGGCCAGATCGCGGCCGGCGGCGCACAGGTAGCGGCCAGCGGCCAGCGCGGCGTCGTCGATATTGTCCGGGTTGCCCGACAGGTCGCCGGTGGCAACGGGTTTGGCGGCCTCGAGCGCATCGGCGAGGGCGCGATAGTCGGCACCGGCGCGAACGCCCCAGTGCTTCCAGGTGTCCGGGATGAACTGGAACGGGCCCATGGCGCGGGCGTAGACGGTGCGTCCGGCCCGGGCGGTCGAGGCGGGATCGAGGATGACGGCGTTGCCGCCCGTGCCGTTGAGGGCCACGCCGCGAATCGGCGGCTGCACCAGGCCGTCGGCCGCGATGGTGGCGCCACCGAAACGGGCGTGATCGCTTTCCACGCGGGCGATCCCCGCCAGCGTGGTCCAGCCGAGGTGGCAGCCGGGCTGGGCCTTCGCCAGCACGACCGTGGCGTACCCGTACGCCTCCAGCGCGCGCAGCGGGATGCCGTCCCTGTCGGCCCGTGGGCGAGCCCACTCGCGGAGCTGGTCGAGCTTGTTGTCCATCGCGTCGAGCCGGATTTTCGGGATCGGGCCGCCGTAGCCCGGAGGAGCGGGTTCCGGAGCCCGGCCCGGCCCTGCGGCACACCCGGCCACGGTGAGCGCGACCGCGGCGATGAACAGGGGCAACCGAGCCCCGCCCATCGCCCGGCCACCCGTGCCGGGCACGTAGGAGTTCGTCATGTTTCCGCGAAATTCACTGGTGCGAACAAGGTTTCGTTCCGTACGCCTAGCCGCACGGACGAGGGGCGGGCGGGGGTGTCGGCGCCTTGGATGTCGGGGGCGTGGCCGGCTTCGAGGTCGCGGGCACCGGGGGCTTCGATGTCGCGGGCACGGGCGGCTTCGGCGCCGGGGCGGCCGGCGGCGCGGGCTGCGGCTTCACGGTCGGCGGATGCGCGAGAGTCGCGGATGCCAGCGGCTGCATCGGATTCCGCGGCAGCGTTGCGATGCAGTGGGGCGAGGTCGGCGGCGGGGCGGTCGTCGTCACCGGGGCGGGCGTCACCGCCGGTGTGGTCGTCACGGGAACCGTGGTCGTCACCGGCGATGTCGTCGTGGGTGCCGTGGTCGTGGTGGCCACCGGAACCGTCGTCGTTGTCGACGGGGGCGTGGTGACCGGAGCTGTGGTGGTGACCGGAACTGTGGTGGTGGGCGGGACCGTAGTGGTCGTCGTCGAGGGGTCGGTGGTCACCGTGACCGTCGTAGTGGTGGTGACAGGGTCCGATGTGGGAGTCACCGACTGCGAAACGGTTTGTCCCGGATCGGAAGACTGATCCGCTTGGAACGAGAGGGTCGCGCTCGCGTCGATGGAGAGGCTGGGCGCGGCGGTCGTGGTCGGCGTATCCGTGGTCGTGACCGGCGTATCCGTGGTCATGACGGGGGCGCTGGTGGTCGCATCCGGGGTGGTGGTCTCCTGGGCGGGATCCGTTGTCGCGGACGCGGGATCGGTGCCCGGATCGGTCGCGGCGATCGGGTCGCCCGCGGCGTCGGGTGTGGAGCCGTCGGTGGGGACCGGAACGTCGCTCGGGGTCAGTGAGCTGTCGGCGAGACCGATCTCCGGCGTGGTCGACCCGGACTGCGCGGCCGTCAGATCGGCGTAGCTCTGCGAATCCGGCGCCTTCGCTGCTTCGGTCGACGCGGCACTGGTCGCCGCCGGATCGGTCCCGTGCGTTTCGGCCGCGGCGACCACGCCGACGACGAGGCTCGCCAGCGCGGCGCCGGCCGCCACCTTCGGCAGATGGCGGCGGACGGGCCGCGACGCGATCAGGCGAGCCATCAGCTGCCATTTCCCCGGGGCCTCGGCGAGTTCCCCCGGGGCCTCGATGAATTCGGTCGGCACCGCATCGACGGCATCGGCGTTCGGCTCGATGGTCGGTTCAGGCGTGTCCGATTCGTCCCGATCGGGTTCGTTGCTGTCCAAGGCTGTCCCCACTGTGGATTCTTTCTCCGCGATAAGTCGCCGCACCAGCGCCCATGCGGAGGATGACCGGATGGCCACCGGGGCCGGAAATTCAAAACTCGTTATGAAACGGCTTTCTGGCGACCAAGACTGTGCAATGCACTCGGACAGCACGCAACTCAGCCCCGCATCGCGCACCACAACTCGCCGGTGCCCCGCAACACGGCAGCGACAACATGCCCGAGATAACGCATAAATCTCTGCACAACAGGGGAATCGAGCACTGCTGGCGGGATGGATCAGCCAATCGGCACATCGAACGACGCGGCAGCGCCCATCGGCCAGGAAAAAGGCAGCTACCACCGATCAGCCGCGCCGAGTCGTCACCCCAACTCTTCTGTCCGATTCACCAAATAAGTTGTACCAAAACAGGTTTCACACCGAACTCGACACGGGTACGCGAGCTGAACGATTGACCGAGCGACACAAATTGTCACACCTTCCGCCCGAACGCCCACACCCATCGCCTGCACAACCAGGCAGCACTAGATATGAGCTTTGGAGCTCTGTTCACGATTTTGCCCCATTACCCAAACTTCAATGAACAAACGGTGCATGAAAGGTGTCGGAAAATCGTTGGCATCAGCGAATATTCATGTTGCATACGCTGTGATCTTTCCGACAGTGCGCCGTTTCGGCCCGTCGGGTAAAAGTTCTTCAGCGAATTTGATTCACACCGCTCGGCCGCGCAAGGCTTCGTAGGACGTTCGACAGAGAGGCTGGCCGTGCAGATCGCCGCACCGCTCCCCCACCCCGGCCAGTCGGCGTTTCCCCCGATCCCGCCCACCCAGGTCCGCCGCAGCGCCGGCCGGCTCTCGTGGGTCTGCGAGCGACCCGAGATCGGGGGCTATCTCCGCCGGCAACGCGAGGCGCTGGGATTGACCCAGGAGGAGGTGGCCCTGGCCGCGTCGACCACGCTGTCGTCCCTGCGGAAGTGGGAGGCAGGTCTGCGCAACCCGAGCACCGAAGGTCTGGCGGCCTGGTGCCGCGCGCTGAATCCACCGGACTGGATGTTGCGCAAGATCATGTCGCTCGCGCTCGGTGACATGGATACGCTGCGCACGGAACCCTGGCCCCGGACCATCGGCCGCGAGGATCTCGCTCATCTCGAATCGTTCTCCGCGCCCGCCTTTTTCATCAGATTCCCCCATTTGGATGTCGTCGCTGCCAACGGACCCGCGCGCCAACTGATTCCGAGCTTGACGCCGGCCGACCTCGGTCCGGCCCGCGCGGTCAATCTGGTCGAATGGATCATGACCGACGCCGCACGAGAGCTGCTGGTCAACTGGCGCGACCTCGCCGTTCGCGTGATCCATGCCCTGCGGGTCATGGGTCCCGGCATCGTTCCGCAGCCGCGCCTCGACGAGATCTTCAACGCCTGCTATTCGCGATCGCCGAAGGACTTCAAACGATTCTTCGCCACCGACCCGGTCGAGGACGAACAGGACGGCGACGCACTATTGGTGCGAAATCTGGAGCAGGGCACGGTCGATCGGTATACCTACCGATCCTTGCGCGCGATCCAGCCGATGCGCCCGTACGACGTCGTACACCTGATCCGGAGCACCGCACCGCGTGATGCGGGCGCGTAGGCCGCATCGGATCGACCACACCGAACACGTTCCCGCCGCCCCCATCCCGGGGGTTCCGATCGTGCCAGACTGAGGACCACACGTGCCGATCTCGGACACCGGTGGTGCAGCGCCGGGCCGGGTGCACCAGAATTCGGTGCGGCCGACACCGACTCGCGGACCGGCCCTGGTCTTCAACGCGGTCGACCGCACACGCACCGGTACATGGGCAATGGGGTGGTGTGCGGCGCGGCCGCGACCGATCCCACACGAAAGGTCGATACGTGCCCAAGCACCTGATCACAGTGGCGTCGATTGCGCTGGCGGTGGTGGCCCTCGCGGGCTGCGGCAGCCACCACAGCAGTCCGCTCACCCCGCCGACTTCGACGACCTCGGTACCGGTTTTCGGCGGCGGCCAGATACCGGATGTGATCGATGTGCCGACCACCACCCCGTCCACGACCAAGGCCAGGTAATGGCCGGGCGGTGACCTCGACCGGTTACCGGCCGCGCCGGAGGCGACGCTCACGCCCATACAGAGGAGCCCCCGCGCGGAGACCGTCGGGCCCTGGGTGCCGAGTTCTCTTGTCCCCATCCGAAGTTCGTTGCAGGGCACGCGAATCCGGCAGCACCTGATGGGTCGCAAGGGCTCCCTCCGCTCGGTCGCGGCGATGCTAGCAATGATAGAACTCGTGTCGCTGACACGCCCAGAGTCTGTAGCTAGATAACTTTACGGCCGATACGATGAGTCGATGACGATTCAGAAGACGCCATGACGATCCAGGAACGGCGTGAGCGTGAGCGAGCGGCCAGGCGTCAGCTGATCATCGACACCGCACGCAAGCTCGCCGAGGACGATGGCTGGCCCGCGGTGACCACGCGCCGGCTGGCCGATTGCATCGAGTACAGCCAGCCCGTGCTCTACAGCCATTTCACGAGCATGGAGGCCATCGTGGCGGCGGTGGCCGTGGAGGGCTTCGCCGAGCTGGCCGATGATCTGCACGCCGCGGGCGCGGGGCGCGAGACCGTCGAGCAGCGCCTGGGCGGCCTGGCCACCGCCTATGTCGAATTCGGGTTGTCCCAGCCGGCGCTCTACGACGCCATGTTCGTCCAGGCGACCGATCTCGCCTTCGGCAGCGCCGAGACGCCCGCGCAGTTGCGCCGCGCCTTCGGCGAAATGCGCTCGGTGATCAGGGCATCCCCCGGCGACATCGATCCGGACGCCGACACCGACACCGAGGTGTTCTGGGCCGCCCTGCACGGCCTGGTGACGCTGGCGCGCAGTCACCGCCTGCGCACCGAGTCCATCGGCGTGCACCTGACGGTGCTGCTGGAGCGTTTCACCAACCTCGGAATCCACCGACCCTGAATCCGTGGCGGGATCCGTGGTCGGCACGGATGTCGCCGGCGCGGCCGAAATTTAGCGTTATCGGCATGACGAACACCGCCACCACCACCGAAATCAATGTCAACCTCGAGGCTGCCGACCCCACCGCCACCGCGGCCGCCTACGAAGCCGCCTTCGGCATGGGCGCCAGGCTGACCTTCCGTCCCGCGGCCGCCCCGGCGGAAGGCTTCCGTGGATTCATGCTGTCCCTGGTCGTCACCCAGCCCGGCACCGCCGACAACCTCATCGCCAGCGCGCTGCAGAACGGATTCACCATCCTGAAGCCGGCCAAGAAGAGCCTCTGGGGCTACGGCGCCGTCATCCAGGGCCCGGACGGCACCGTCTGGAAGGTCACCACCTCCCAGAAGAAGAACACCGGCCCCGCGACCCGCGAGGTCGACAGCGTCGTCCTGCTGCTCGGGGTCGAGAACGTGAAGGCCAGCAAGCAGTTCTACCTCGACCGCGGCCTCACCGTCTCGAAGAGCTTCGGCAGCAAGTACGTCGAATTCGCCCTCCCCGACTCCCCCGTCAAGCTCGCCATGTACCCCCTCGCGGCCGCCGCCAAGGACGCCGGCGTCCCTCCGACCGGCTCGGGCCCGCACGGAATCGTGGTCAGCGGCGCCACCACCTCGTTCGTCGACCCGGACGGCTTCGAATGGGAGGCATCCGCGAAACGCCCGTGACGCCTTCGGGTTACCCATCGGCCCGGCGGGCGCGGCTAGGATTACCGCGGCCTGTCCGAGAGCACCGTCCGACCTGATCGGACATTCGTGTGAAGGAATTCGCCATGCCGAATGTTGTTGACTTCGTGAACGTCTCGACCGAGGGACTGGAGTCGTCGCCGGTCGCACCCGCGCTCGCCGGATTACGGGCGAACGAGGCCCGGTACTTCAAGAACAAGTACGACCATGTCTTCACGGTGGAGCCCGCGGAGGACGCCCGGCAGACCATCGAGTGGGTGAACCGGATCCTCGCGGAGGAGCGGTCCCTCGTCATCTCCTCGAAGCCCCTCGAGGCGACGGCCTTCCAGGTCGAGGACATTCGAATCGCCTACGTGTTCTACCAGAACGGCCTGTCGATCAATGTGATGTACACCGTCGACGACGCCAAGAAACGAGCGGTCGGGTTCAAGCTCTCCGACGGGATGGAGGTCCCGGCGGAGCTCGCCTCGCAATTCAAGTTCGCGCGGCAGAAGTCGAAGCTGGCCGGCACCATTCGCGGCTCGTACTTCGTCATCAAGGGCGAGTACTGATCCCGGTGGGCCTTACCGCCCCGCAGCCGACGAAGACCTGCGGGACGGTTCGGCCACTGCTCGATCAGCCGAACGGGTACTGACCGGCGCCGGCGTAGCCGGTGCCACCCATACCGATGATGTCGGTGAGCATCACGAGCATTCCCTGCCCGATCGACAACGCGTCGTTGCCGATCGTTCCGAGGTTCTGCGCAAAGGTCTGCATGTCCACCTCCGCTGTCGGTCGATCCGAATGGTGCGCACGGGAACGTAGCCAATCCGTGTCACCACCGGCAAGTCCGGTGTGGCGCGAGCTGCCGCACCTGGATTCACCGAAATCTGTTCTCTGCCAACAACATTGCCGAGTCTCAGCGGACGCGACAGGGCGACACGCCGACATTCGGACAATCGGGACCACAGCAGACTCACAGGACCGCCGTGCGCCCCGGGCGTGGCTAGGTCACCGAATCGAGGGACGAGAAGACCACCACGTTGGACTCGTAACTCTTGGCAGCCTGGTCGAACTGGCCGCCACACGTGACCACCTGCAGCGTCGCGCCGCCGCGGGGACCGAAGACGAGCTGGTCGGGGAACTGGGATTTCAGGTACATGCGGACATCGGTGACCTTGAAGTGCGCGGTCTTGCCGTCCGCGCGCTTCACGTCGATCATGTCGCCCGGCTTCACCTTCTTCAGGTAGAAGAAGACGCCGGTGCCCTTGTAGGAGTCGACGTGACCGAGGATGACCGCCGAGCCCTGCTCACCCGGCGCGGGACCCTGCTGATACCAGCCGGCCTGCAGGTAGTCGGAAGGCACCTGGACCGAGCCATCGGCATTGAGCCCCACCGCGATCAGCGACCCCGAGGCCTTGATCGAGGCGATGTCGAACGACACCGGAGTGGACCGGCTGATCGCGGCCGCCGTCTTCACCCCGGAGGCGGATGCGGCCGCGGTGGTCGTGCTCCCGGCCGAATGGGTCGCGCCGGAGGACGAACAACCGGTCACCAGGGCCAGGATGATCGCCACCACGGCGACGAGCGCACCACGTAGTGGTCTACGGATTCTCAACGCGCCCAAGGCATTTCCCTTCGCGGTGCTCATTGCGCGCTCACCTGGGCGGCCATGCCGCCCGCGCCGGTCTCGGGCGCGCCCTTGGGAATCACGTAGCCGCCCGGCGGAACCTGATCGGTGACCGCCGTGCCGCCCGGGATGCCGGTGGTCGCGCCCACCGGAATCGCCATGCCGTACGCCGTGTCCGCACCGGCCGCCGCGGCTCCGGCCGTCACCAGATCGATGCCACCCAGTGCGCTACCGCCGATGTCGGTGTTCCCGCCCGCCTGTACTCCGCCACCGGCGTTTCCACCGATCTGCGTACCGCCACCGACCTGCACGCCACCATTGGCATCCCCACCGATCTGCGTACCGCCGCCGACCTGCACGCCGCCACCGGCATTGCCACCGATCTGCGTACCGCCGCCAATCTGCACACCACCATTGGCGTCACCGCCAACCTGGGTGCCGCCGCCGACCTGCACACCACCGTTGGCATTGCCACCGGTCTGGACGCCTCCGCCGACCTGCACACCACCATTCGCGTCACCGCCAACCTGCGTACCGCCGCCGACCTGCACACCACCATTGGCATCCCCGCCCGTCTGCGTACCGCCACCGACCTGCACGCCACCACCGGCATTGCCGCCGGTCTGCGTACCGCCGCCGACCTGCACACCACCATTGGCGTCACCGCCGGTCTGCGTACCGCCACCGACCTGCACGCCACCACCGGCATTGCCACCGGTCTGCGCGCCACCGCCGACCTGCACGCCGCCGCCCGTGTTGCCGCCGGCCTGCACACCGCCGCCGGCATTCGCGCCGGCGCTCGGCTGGACGGACGCACCGGCATTGCCGCCGCCTCCGCCTTGGACGTCGACGCCCACGTTCACCCCGCCGGGTCCGATGCCGACGTCCACACCGAGGCCGGCGCCCGGGGCGGGCTGTGTCGTCGCGGTCGGGTCCGCGCCGGCCAGCGGCGCCCACAGTACGACTGCGGCCGCGGCGATCACCATGACCGGGAATGTCCTAGCCGACATTTTCGAATTCGCTTCCAGACGTTGTTGTTCGGTTGCCTTCCCGTCGAACAGACGGGTTGGTGTGTTACCGACAAGTCGCCCCTGACCGCGAAAACTATGCCGTTTCAGGCGCATTTGAAACTGGACGCCTGCACAAGCCCCTAATGCACCGAGCCCCCACCCGAAGCCCCTAATTTGCTCCACTTCACCGACCATGCCGACAGCATTCCGGTAAGGCGGGCAACCGCCGTGGAACGGTGACGAGTCAGCGGGCGGCATGCTGGGACGTGGTCTCCCAGGCGAATCCGTCCGGATCGGTGAAGGTCGCAGCGCCGCCCACCACAAGGCGGTGAGACCCGCTGCCGTCGGAGGAGACCCCGGCGTCCTTGGCCAGGGCGCGCCGCTTGTACAGGGCCAGCTTCACCGGGCTCGAGCCGCTGTCGAACTCCACGTACATGGGCCCGAAGCTCTTGGCCACCGGCAGCCCGTGGTCGACATAGAAGCGCTTGCTCGCGCCGATGTTCTCCACACCCAGCAGCAACACCATGGAGTCGAAGCGCTTGGCCGCCGGACCGCTGTTCTTCTTCGAGGAGGTCGCGACCTTCCAGATCGCGCCGTCCGGGGCCTGGACCACGCCGCCGTAACCCCACATCGACTTGGCCGCGGGCTTGAGCGCGGTCGCACCCGCCGCCAGCGCCGCATCGAGATAGGCGTCGGCGTCGGCCGGCTGGGCCACCGTCAGCGACAGCGTGTACCCACGGAATCCGGTGCTGGGCTCCCGGGTGGCCCGGAAGCCCAGCAGCTTCGAGTCCAGTCCGAACGCGGTGGAGTAGAAGGTGGCCGCGGCGTCGATGTCCGCGACGTCGAGGGTGATGTTCTCGATGGAAGTCATGGCAGCAACGCTACGGTCGCGCCACTGACCAGCGCTTCTCGATTCCTGATCAGTCCCGGGCCACTGGCGGGCGAGTCACTTCCCGGCGGTCGCCCGCGGTGCCTCCGCACGTCGATCCGCGCCCGTGCCGACGGCCTCGAGGTGCTCGGAGCCGTGGATGACGTCGGTGAAGGCGCGGGCGACGGTATCGCCCTCCAGGGTCTGTTCGCAGCGGCGGGCCAGCTCGTGGCGGTCGGTGTCGGGGAGCAGCTGCGGCTGCAGGGCGATCTCGGCGACGACGCCCTTGGAGCGTAGGACGCGGCGGATCGAGTCGGCCAGCGAGTCGATACCGACGAAGCCGGGGATGGTGGACAGGTCGCCGTCGCGGTCGAGGTAGCGCAGGCGGATGGGCTGCACCGGGGTATCGGAGTCGATGGCAGCCTGGAACAGGGCGGGACGCAGGCGGCCGTGGGCGCGGCCGCACCAGGTGGTGCCCTCGGGGAAGAAGGTGACGCGCTCACCGGCGCGCAGGCGGTCGGCCATGGTCGCGATGACCGACGGCAGCTGCCGCAGGCGTTCGCGCTCGATCGGGATGACGCGGACCCGCTTGGCGACATCGCCGAGCATCGGCCACTCGACCATGTCGGCGCGGGCCACGAAGGACACGGGCTCGACGGCGGTGAGGGCCACGATGTCGGTCCAGCCGATGTGGCGGGCCGCGATCAGCACACCGCCCTGGCGACGGTCCTCGGGGGCGCGGTTGTCGACGATGCGGACGCGAATTCCGCAGCAGGCCAGCAGGGCTCGCGCATAGCGGCGCTGCAGCCCGGCGCGACGGCGGCGCGGGGTGGCGTAGTGCGCGATCGGGAAGCTCAGCAGGACCCCGGCGATGCCGGCGATCCGGGCGGCCACCCGCAGCGTGCCCGCCTCAGCGGGAGCGTCGACACACGAAGGGCCGCAGGGACTGTGGGGCATCCAGGCGTGGGCGGAGGCCTCGGCCGGCGGGCACGAGAGCGATCCGGTCTCCGGGGAGAGCAGTGCGGGCATCATGGGGCATCACCGGGCATCCAGGCTGTTGGCCGCGCCCTGCAGGCGCTCCAGGTAGCGGGTGTTGATGGTCTCGAGGCCGAGCAGGGCGACGAAGTCGGCGACCGCGAAGTCCGGGTCGTGGGCGGGCTCGCCGCAGATCTGCGCGCCCAGGCGTAGGTAGCCGCTCAGCAGCGGGGGTAGCTTGGGGCGGGCGGGGGCTGCCAACTCGTCGAGGGTACGGCCGTCCACCACCACCGGGTTGTACGGGCGCACATGGCGTTCCGTCTCCAGCGCGTGCTTGCGCAGCAGCATGTCGCGCACGCCGCGCACGTTCACGCCGGGCTCGTCCTCGGGCGTCATCCGCATCGGCACCGACACGCAGCCCATCACCCAGTCGTATCCGGTGAGCTGGATGTAGTGCAGGATGCCCGCCCACATCAGCGTCAGCACCGAACCGTTGCGGTGATCGGGCACCACGCAGGCGCGGCCCATCTCCACGATCCGGTGACCGACGGGATCCAGTGCGGCCAAGTCGAATTCGGTGGCGGTGTAGTATCCGCCGGCGGCGGTCACCTTGTCCGGGGGCAGCATGCGGTAGCAGCCGACGAACTGCTCGGTGAGCTCGTCGCGCACCAGCAGGTGATCGCAGTGGTCGTCGAAACGGTCGGCGTCCAGGCCGGTTCCGTTGTCGGGAATGGTGAAGCCCGGCTCATTGGCGAACACCTGGTAGCGCAGCCGCTGTGCGGCCTCGCGGTGCTCGGCATCGGAGGAGACGACCAGGGAGTACTGGGACCGTCCGGTGGTGCGGGGTGCTTCCGGGGCGGGCTTCGACGCGGCTGCCAGCAGGCTGGAATTCGACGCTGCCATGGTGGTCATAGGCTTGATCAAGCCAGTCCGAGACTGCGCTGGAGCGACCGCCGGATTACCTGCCGATGCCAGTCCGGTGAACGCGACGCAGACCGCACCGGGAGTTCATCCGACCGCCTCGCAACGTTCTCTACCAGGACAAATGCTCGTATCCCGGCGGGGTACCGGCGGCTCTGGAAGGCCGCGCGGCGAGCCCGGAAGACGTTGCGGCGAGCCCGGACCCGCGTCCGCGAGCGGTCGGCAACGCGGAAGAAATCAGCCTACGCCGCCCGGGTGAGCCTTGCATCGCGGGGGTCCACTTCCGGAACGAGGGAGGGTCAGTTCCGGAAGAGTAAGGCGGAATCACCGAATTCGTGCCAGAGATACCCGGAGTCGAGCGCCACCCGGTACGCCTCCCGCACCACCGCCCCGCCCGCCACGGATTCGAGCAGATGCAGATGCGAGGCGCCCGGCGCGTGCCAACCGGTGATCAGCCCGTCCACCGCCCGCGCGGGACGATCCCCGTCGAGCACCAGCTCGGTCCAACCGGCCATCGGACGCACCAGACCGTCTGCGGCGGTGGCCGTTTCGAGCGCCCGGGTGACCGTGGTCCCCACCGCCACCACCCGCCCGCCCGCCGCATGCGTGGCATTGACCAGCCGCGCCGTCATCTCCGGCACCGCGAACCGCTCCGGACTCGGCGGCTCCCCCGACTCCGGCGACGAAACCCCGGTATGCAGCGTGATCGGCACGAACCCCACCCCGCCCGCCACCAGCTCGGTCACCAGCGCCTCGGTGAAAGGCCGCCCTGCGCTGGGCATTTCGGCACTGCCCGGCTCGAGTCCGAAGACCGTCCGATAGTAGGCGGCCGACCACCGCCCCGTGAGGTAGGAGTAGGAGATCGGGCGGCCATACCGTGCGAGCAGCGCCCGCACATCCGCCCCCGCTCTCTCGACCCCGTCGCCGTGGCCCGCCGCGGCGGCGCCCCGGTCCCCAACGGCAGCTGGATTCCCGACGGCATCATGATCGGACGCGGCTTGGACGTCCGCGGCCCAGAGGCGGTCGCCGCCGCGCAGCCAACGGGTGCGGACGGTGGCGAGGTGACCGGCCGGAAGGGTAATGCGCGCACCGGGTTTCAGCGCCCGCCCGCGCCACGGCACGCCCGCGGGGTCGCGCAGTTCGACCACCCAGCGCCCGTCGTCGAGCCAGGTCGAGAAGTGCAGCACCGCGGCCGCGTCGCCGTACCGCGCATCCACCGCGGCGCTGAGCATGGCCGAATTGTTCACCACCACAAGGTCTCCGGCGCGCAGGAATCTCGGCAGCTCCCGGAACCGCGCGTGGGTGACCGTCCCGGCGTCGCAGACGAGCATCCGGACCTCGTCACGCGCCAGGCCGCGCGCCTCGGGCGGGCTGGTCGCCGACAGCTCGCCGGGCAGGGTGAACGCGAGCTCCTCCATACCGAGGGTCATGACGCCACCGACAGTTCGGACGCGAGGTAGCGGCCGCTCGGCGGGCGCGACTCGAGAAGGCGCAGCAGGGCGGGGACAACGGTTTCCGGTTCCGGACGGTCGGAGATGTCCTCGCCGGGGAAGGCGGCCTGGTGCATCTCGGTGCGCATGTCGCCGGGATCGAAGCTGTAGATGCGCAGCTGGGGATTCTCGGCGGCGAGCACGTTGGTGAGCTGGTCCAGTGCGGCCTTGGAGGCGCCGTAGCCGCCCCAGCCCTCGTAACCGCCGACGGCGGCGTCGGAGCTGATGTCCACCACCACGCCGTCGGAGGCCCGGAGTGCGGTCAGGGTGAGCTGGAGAATCGCCAGGGGTGCAATCACATTGGTATCGAGGACGGTGGCGAGTTCGTCCAGCGGGTAGCGGTCCAGGGTCGGGAGCGGGCTCGGCCCCAGTGCGCTGGCATTGTTGAGCACCAGGTCCAGCCGGCCGGAGCCGACGGCCTCGGCGATGCGCTCGCGCACCGCCGGGTCGGCGACATCCCCCGCGATGGCGTGCGCGCCGGTCGCGGCCCGCACCCGGTCGAGCCGATCCGCGCCGCGGGCGACGAGGATCAGCTCCCAATCCCGTTCGGCGAGCGCGAGCGCGACCGCCCGGCCGAAGCCCGCCGACGCCCCGGTGATCAGGGCCCTTTTCGTGTTTTCAGGCATACAGCCATCGTGAAACCTGAACCTCTGTTCAGGTCAACAACTTTTCGCCGGCAGCGAAGAGCCGCCCGGGTCAGGCGTTCTCCCGGGCGAAGCTGCGGGAGGCGACCAGGATCAGCAGCAGCGAGACCACGATGGTGACGGCGGTGCCGACATAGACCTCGTGCGCCCCGAAGTCACCGCGGAACAGCGCCCGCGCCGCGTCCACGGTGTGCGAGAACGGATTCACCTTCGCGATGTCCTGCAGCCACTTCGGTCCCACCGTCATCGGCAGCAGGATGCCCGACAGCAGCATGATCGGCACCGACACCGAGTTCAGCAGCGAGGCGAGGGTGTCCTCCGAGCGCGCCCACAGGCCCAACGCGTAGGACGCGGACGCCAGCCCCGCACCCATGACGGCGATCAGCAACAGTGACAGCACCAGGCCGCCCGGATTCGGCCGCAGCCCGAAGACCGCCGTGGCCACTCCGACCAGCACCAGGGCCTGCACCAGCAGCACCGTCATGTCCTTGAGCACCCGGCCCAGCAGTAGCGCGCCGCGCGAGGCGGGCGTCACCCGCTGCCGTTCGATCACGCCCGCGCGCCATTCGGCCACGATGCCGAAGCCGACGAACAATGCTCCGAACAAACCGATCTGAATGACCAGCGCCGGGGTGAGGATCTTCCACGGATCCACGCCCGGGCCCAGCGACGGGGCGATGCCTTTCACCAGGGGGCCGAACAGGACCAGGTAGATGATCGGCTGCATCAGGCCGATGATCACCCAGACCGGATTGCGCAGATTGGCCCGGACCTGGGACCAGTAGATCAGTCCGGTGTCGCGCAGGAATGTCATGACCGGTCTCCTTCCCGGAGTGAACGCCCGGTGAGCGTGAGGAACACATCGTCGAGGCTGGGGCGCTTCACCGTGAGCGAGCCGGGCGTGATGCCCTTGTCGCCGAGCGCCTGCAGCAGCGGAACCACCGCGGCGTCACCGTGTTCGACGGTGAGATGCACGAGACTCTTTCCGGCATGGCCGTTCTCGTGGCCCTCGGTGCGCAGCCGGGAGCGCAGTTCGAGCGCCTCCGCGGCGACCTCCAAGGCCAGATCGGCGCTGCCGGAAGCGATCTCGAGGCTGATCACGTCGCCGGAGATGCGCCGCTTCAGCTCATCGGGGGTGCCTTCGGCGACGATGGTCCCGTGGTCCATCACCAGGATGCGATCGCAGAGCGCGTCCGCCTCCTCCAGATAGTGGGTGGTGAGTACGACGGTGGTGCCTTCGTCGCGCAGCCGCCGGATGTGGTCCCACAGGTTGGCCCGGCTCTGCGGATCCAGCCCGGTGGTGGGTTCGTCGAGGTAGATGAGCGTGGGCCGGTGCACGAGGCCGAGCGCGATGTCCACCCGCCGCCGCTGCCCGCCGGAGAGCTGCCCGCACCGGCGGCGCTCCAGCCCGTCGAATTCGAGCGCCTTGGCCAGGTCGGCGGCATTGCGCCTGGCCTCGGTCTTGGACAGCCCGAAAAGCCTTGCCTGCAGGATCAATTCGTCCTCGACCAGTTCGGCCTCGTTGGTCGATCCGCCCTGCGGCACATAGCCGATGCGGGAGCGCACCGTCCGCGGCTCGGCGCGCAGGTCGGCGCCGACCACGGTGGCCTCGCCCGCGGTGGGCGCCAGCAGCGTCGAGATCATCCGCAGGGTGGTGGTCTTGCCGGCCCCGTTGGGGCCGAGCAGTCCGATGATCTCGCCGTAGCGCACGTCGAAGTCGATACCCGTGACCGCTTGCACGTCACCGGTTTTGGTCTTGAAGGTCCGGGCCAGCCCACGGACCCGGATGACCGGGTCGGTGGGTGCGCCGCGGACGGGTGATGTCGTTTCCACGCCTCAACGGTAGAAACGACCCACCCACATAGTCAAGCTTGACTATTAAAACTTGATTACTTCGCCAGGAGCGGCGACACTACTTCACCGGAGGCGGGACCGGGGCCCCGCCCATGGTCCCCGACCAGGCATCCAGCTCCCCGCTCTCGATCCGCTGCAGGGTCCGGCGCGACCACTCCAGATCCGCACGCACATGCGCCGCAGCAAGATTGATCGCATCGGCGACATGATGCGGCTCCGCCTCCCGCGGATCCCCGCTCCCGGCCAGAATCCGCTCCTCCTCGCGCTCGAGATAGACCAGATTCGACTCGAACTGCAGGATCCGGCTGCGCAGCGCCGCAATCACATCCACCTTCGGCGCGTGCGGAAACAGCGACACCGTCGCGAAATACGGATGCTTGAGCTGGTCGGCCGCGAACAGCGACTCGCGCAGCATCTCGCCGAATTCCTTCTCCCCCTCCGGAGTCAGCCGATATGTGCGCCGCTCCGGCCGCGCCCCCTCCTGCCCGACACCCTCCACCGAGATGAGACCGTCCCGCTCCAGCGTGTTCAGCGCCCCGTACACCGAGCCGGGCTTCACATTGGCCCAGTCGTCGGCATGCCAGGACAGCAATTCGCGGCGCACGTCGTAGCCGTGCACGGGCTGGAGCAGGCGCACCACCGCCAGCACCAGCAATCGAGTTGTAGGAACAGCCATAGTCGCAGGTTAACCTTGCCCCACAACGGGAACGAGCCGCCCGGCGCTATGGCCGGGCGGCTCGTTTCGTTCCTGCGGTCAGGCCGCTACCGGTGACTTCTCCGGAGTCTTTGCGGCCGAGGCCTTTTCGACCTCGTTGAAGCCGGGCCGGCCGCTGCCGATGAAGGCGACCAGCCAGGACAGCACCGCGGCGAAGCGGTTGCGGAAGCCGACCAGGTAGTAGATGTGCACCGCGAGCCAGGCCACCCAGGCGATGAGGCCGGTGAACTTGACCTTGTCGTTCAGCTTGGTGACCGCGCTGAAGCGGCTGATCACCGCCATCGAGCCCTTGTCCCAGTACTTGAACGGGGTGGCCGCGGGCTTCTTGCCGCGGATGATGTCGGCGACGTGGCGGCCCTCCTGCATGGCCACCGGCGACTGGCCGGGGTAGCCGTTGAGGTAGGTCATGTCACCGATGGCGAAGATGTCGGCGTGGCCGCCGACCGTGCAGTCGGGGTTGATGAGCAGGCGGCCGGCGCGGTCGGTCTCGCAGCCGGTTGCCTCGGCCAGCACCTGGGCGAAGCCGCCGGCCTGCACGCCCGCCGACCACACCACGGTCTCGGCGGCGATCCGGCGCTCCACGCCGTCCTTGCTCTTGACGGTGACCTTGCCGTCCTCGATGTCGGTCACGAAGGTGTCGACCAGCACCTCGACGCCGCTGCGCTCCAGCGACTCCTTGGCATATTCCGACAGCCCGCCACCGAAGGGCGGCAGCACCACGCCCGCGCCCTCCACCAGGGTGACGGTGTCCTCCTGGTGGTAGTACCTCTTCGCGAGCTCCTTCAACTGACCGGCGACCTCGACGCCGGTCGCGCCCGCGCCGACCACCACGAAGCTCAGCAACCGGCGGCGGGTCTCGGGGTCGGCATCCTTGGCCTGCTCGAAGACGCGCTGGATCTGCGCGCGCAGGTTGCGGGCGTCGTCGATGGTCTTGAGCGAGAACGTCTTGTCCGCGAAGTCGTCACGGCCGAAGTACGACTGGCTGGCGCCGGTGGCGGCGATGAGCTTGCCGTACCGGATCCGGCGCGGACCCTCGGATGTCTCATAGGTGAGGACCGCATTGGGGGCGTCGATGGCGGTGACCTTGCCCAGCCGCACCTCGCCGTTCTTGTGGTTGCGCAGGATATTGGCCATGGGAGGCGCGATCTCGTCCGAGGCCAGCACCCCCGTCGCCACCTGATAGAGGAGTGGCTGGAAGAGGTGCTCGGGCGTACCCGAGATCAGGACGTAACGGATACCCGACTTGTTCAACTGCTTCGCAGCGGCGAGACCACCGAAGCCCGATCCGACGATGACGACATCGGCGGTTTCGATACCCGCCTCCACGTGTTGCATGACTGCTCCCTTCCGTCATGACTAACCGTGATTCGGAACGCGGTTGTTCCAGCCGTCAGGGCGCATAATCAAGATGACTCTTATCTACGTTGATCATGAATTGGAGAATGCCGTGGAGCTGCGCCAACTGGCCTACTTCGTGGCGGTCTGTGAGGAGCTGAGCTTCAGCCGGGCCGCGAGCCGATGCTTCATCTCGCAGTCGGCTATCAGTCATCAGATCGCCCGGCTGGAACGCGACCTCGGCGTGAACCTCTTCGAACGGTCCACACGCTCGGTCGTCCCGACCGACGCGACCACTCGGCTACTTCCCCTTGCGAAGCAAATGCTGAGCCTGGAATCGGCCATTCGCGCAGCTGTGCGGGCCTCCGGGCCGCGCATTCGCTTGGCGGCTAATATGAGCTTTGCAACTAGATCACTGTCCGCCATCGCGGGCGCGCGCGAGGCGCACCCGGGCGCGGAGATCGAATTCGTCATCAAGCCCTTCCGGCAGCGCATCCAGGCGGTGGCCGACGGCGACTGTGACCTTGCCCTCATCCGGGGCAGTGTCGACCAGCCGGGCCTGACCGTCGAGAAGCTCTGGGACGAGGATCCCGTCATCGCCACCTCCACCGCGCACCCGCTCGTCATGCGCGGCGGCGATGTCACCCTCGCGGAACTGGGGGCCTATCCGCTGCTGCTCCCGCCCGAGTCGGAACAGGTCCTGCTCCACAATGTGGTGCGGGCCGCCTTCGCCGACCTCCCCACCGGGCCGGTCTTCGGCCCGCCCATCCCGCCGGACCACACCGCCACCATGGAACTCATCAACCGGCCCGACGCCTGGACCATCCTCTACGCCGACAGCCAGACCGAGGGCATCGCCACCCTGCGGCTCACGGGGCACCCGCTGCGCATCCCGGTCTCGGCCGTGACCCGCAGCGAGGGCCGCACCTCCCCCATCGTGATCACCCTGCTGGCGGCGCTGCACTGCGCGTGACCCACCACCCCTAACCGGGATGCGCGGCGGCGAACTCGGCGAGACCGGCCGCGAAGGACTCGAACATCGGAGTCAGCATCGACCGCACGAACCGCGCCCCGACCGGGGCGAGCGCCGGGGCCGGATCCAGATGGACCTGCCAGGTCAGCGTGCAGTGCCCGGCGTCGATCGGCGTGAACGAGATGTCCTCGATCATGCGGCGGGCCAAGGGAATCGACATGGCGTCCGCGCCGAAGGTGAAGCGCGCGGCCGGTTCCCAGGCCAGGAAGCGTTCCCGCACGGTGATCCAGCGCAGGTGGATATCGCGGATCGCGCCCGCGGCACGGACATTCGAGTACCAGGTGGTGGCGCGATAGCCGTTCGCCCACTCGGTCTGCCCCTCCCCCGCGGCGAGAATCTCGAAGGTGCGCGCCGCCGAGGCCGCCACCGTGCGCTCGCTGTGCAGGTGCAGGCGCATGGCGTCGATGTCGCCGAGTTCACTCGGGCCCAGTGCGAACATCATTTCGCCCCGACCAGACGCCTGGTCACGCGGATGGTGGTGCGGCGGGGCAGGATTCGCGGCAGACTCGACGAGACCGCATTGGCGGTGCCGGACACGACGCTCGGCGGCGGGTTGCGGCGATCCAGGGCCCGCAGGGCGGTGGCCACCACCTGCTGCGGCGTCTGCCGGCTGCCGACACTCGCCGCTTCGCCGGCCACATCGAAGAATTCGGTGTCGGTCGCGCCCGGGCAGACCGCCAGCGCGGTGACGCCCGACCCCTCCAGCTCACCCCACAGCGCCTCGGTGAAGGAGAGCACGAAGGCCTTGGTCGCGCCGTAGACGGCCATGAACGGAATCGGCTGGAAGGCCGCCGTCGAGGCGATACTGACGATCACCCCGCGATCGCGGGTCACCATGGCCGGCAGTGCGGCGTGGGTCAGCTCGGCCAGCGCGGCCACATTCACCGCGATCTCCTCGCGAACCTTCCCGGCCGCATGGTCGGCCAGCGCGCCGTGGGTGGCGAAACCCGCGTTGTTGATCAGGATGCCGACGGGATGCAGCGGATCGGTGCAGACTTCGGCGACCCGGGCCACACCGGCCGGATCCGCGAGGTCCGCCGCGAGTACGCGCACCGAAACCCCGTGCGCGGCTTCCAATTCCTTCGCCAGGTCCCGCAGCCGCGGCTCGCGCCGGGCCACCAGGATCAGATCGCAGCCGCGGGCGGCCAGGGCGGTGGCGAAGGCCGCGCCGATGCCGCTGCTCGCGCCGGTGACGACCGCGGTCGCCGGATACCACTCGGTCATTTCTCCTCCTAGGTGAACGGGTGTTCAGCTATGTATACTTAACAGCTGTTCAGTCATCTCTGTCAAGGAGGACTTCGTGCCGGGTACCCGACAGCGCCGAACCCGCGGCGAAGGCGAGCGGCTGCGCGCCGAACTCGTCGCCGCGGCCATCGACCTGCTACTCGAGCCACAACCGCTGCCTGCGCCGTCCCTGCGCGCCATCGCCCGCGCCTGCGGCGTCGCCCCCAGCGCCGTCTACATGCACTTCGCCTCCCAGGACGCGCTGAACTACGCCGTCATCGCCGAACTCTTCGGCCGGCTGCGCGCCGACCTCGACGCTGCCGACCCGGAAGCCGCGAGCCCCGCCGAACAGCTCGACGCCCTGCTCGGCGCCTACCTGACCTGGGCCGAAAACCACCCGGGCGCATACCAATTGCTGTTCGAGCGGCCCGATCCGCTCGACACCGAGGGCGAGGGCCCGGGCCTGGATCTACTCGACCGCCTCGCCCGGCTGCTGCCCGGCACCGACCCGCAGGCCCGCCGCGCCACCGCTCTGCGCATCTGGTGCGCCGTGCACGGGGTTGCCTCCCTGCGCATCCACAAACCGAGCGCACCGTGGGCCGCGACCGCCCGCGCCGACGCCCGGGCACTGGTGGCCGGCCTCGCCGGACTGCCCGCCGATACCTGACCGCGGCCGAATACCGCCGACACACCCGGCGGAACCGAATTACCCTGGCGTCGTGGGGCAGGAGAACATGCGGGCCTCCGACCGGGACCGCGAACAGATCGTCGACCGGCTACGCGTGGCCATGGGCGAGGGGCGGATCACGCTGCACGAATTCGACGAACGGTTGCAGCAGGTGTACTCGGCCCGGACCTACGGGGAATTGGCGCCGATCCTGTCCGACCTACCGGTCCCACGGGGTCCGGGGCGACCCGTGGGCCGACCCGACGACGGCGGCAGCGTGCCGGTCTGGGTCAAGATCATCTGGACGCCATGGGTTTTCGTGAATCTGATGTGCGTGGTGATCTGGGTGGCCACCGGGATGGGCTACTTCTGGCCGATCTGGGTGGCGGTGCCGTGGGGACTCGCGCTGCTCATCCCCACCTCCATCGGCATGGTGGTCCAGCGCGACGCGCAGCGGCGGCGGGCGGCCCGCGAACGGTATCGGCCGCAGTAGGTTTCGGCCCCCACGGTCAGGCCAACGCCGCCGCGACCGCGAGGTGCAACCGCAGGTCCTCGGGTGCCCCGTCCTCGACGGCCCACACAATCTCCTCCATCGACCGCATGAACGCCCAGGCACGCGCCCGATCGGCGCGGACGGCCAATCCCGCGGCGGTCCGCTCGACTACCGCCCGGGCATGGTCGGGCGCCGGATCGCTCTGCATCTGAATCATGATCAGGAATCCGGCATCGAACGCCGCCTCCCCCAGATACGCCTTCGGGTCGATGAGCAGCCACGGCTCCCGTTCCGCCGCAACGATATTCCCCAGATGGGTATCCCGGTTCACCACCAGCAGCGGCCCGTCCGGCACCGCCAGCTCACCACACCGCTCCGCCGCCCGATCCAGCAGCCGCGCCGGAATCACCTCGGCGACACCGTCTTCCGGCTCGAGGACCATCCCCTCCCACCCCGCGACCATCCCGGCGGCGGTCGGCAACTCCGGAAAACCCGCCGGAACCACCACCGGCTCCCGCCGCAGCCTGCGATACAACCCGCACGCCTGCTCGACCTTGGCGATGTTCTCCGGCCGCCCTTCGAGACTCGGGAACCCGGGCTGATACAGCAGTTCTGTCCCCGGCCGCGCCCATTCGAGCAGCATCGCCCCCGTCCCCGGATCGAACTCGAACAACCGCACCGCCCCATCCCCGCCATAGAGGTACAGACCGGTCGGCTCCCCATAGTTCTCCTCGTCGACCACCGGCACCTTGAGCACCGCGACCGACCCGTCGGCCCGCCGCACCGGCGCGACCCACGAATGTGTCCCACCCCCGAAGCTCTCCCCGATGACCTCCAACCCCCAAGCCGCGCACAATGTGTCCACCACCCCGGGCAGCGCGGCCAGCCACAGCGGCCCCCGTCCCCCGAAACTCCCCGCGATGGTCTCCGCCACATTCGGCGGCAACGAGATCGGCATCAGTCCATCCTGCCGGACCGTTGCCGGTGCGCGGCCACCCTGGTTCTGGTGGCACAGGTGGTTCCGCAGTACTTCTGAGGTTGCCGCCGCCCGGTGTCGATGAAGAAGCGGCCGCAGTCGGTGGCGGCGCACCGGCCCCACGCGCATCGGCCGCGGTCGCTCAACCACAGGCCCAGCGCCAGCGCCGCCTTGGCCAGCAGCCAGTATTCGGGGTCGGCGTCCTCGGGCGGGCGCGAATGCATGGACCAAGGGCGGCCGGGGAATTGGACGAGCAGCGGGCGCGCGGGATAGTCGGCCAGGAGGGCATTGATCTCCCGCGCCGCGTCATCGGGATCCGTGAGCTCGAGAATGTCGGCGATGCGAGCGGCCGCGGGGCGGATCTCGGCTGGTTCGGCGGTGCGGTAGCGCTCGGGGGCTCGGTGCTCGCGCAGGATTCGCCGCACGTCCTCGTCCCCGCTTCCGGCCCGCACGGCGTTCGCCAGGTCGGCCAGGAAGTACAGCCCTCTCGGGTTCTGGTCATCCGCCACCTCTGTATTGTAACGTCAATAGAATCAATTGGCGTTACAGGAGGATCATGCGCACCTCGGTCCTGGTGATCGGTGGCGGGCCTGTCGGGCTGACCCTGTCGATCCTGTTGTCGCGGATGGGCATCGATCACCGGGTCATCGAGGCTCGCGTCGAGCCGTCGCCGCACCCCAAGGCGCGCGGCATCTCGGCCCGCTCGATGGAGATCTTCCGGCGGTTGGGGCTCGAGGCGGAGATCCGCGCGGCCGGACTGCCCGCCGACCATGTCGCCTTCTTCCGGGGGCGGACGCTCAACGATCCGGATCACGTTCGCACGCTGCCGGTTTCGGAGGACACCGACCATACGCCCGCACCCGGTCTCACCTGTTCCCAGGACGCGCTGGAACGCGTGCTGTCCGCTCACGCGGGCGAATCGGTGCGGTGGGGCGTCCGACTGATGTCCTACGAGCAGACCGGTTCCGGAGTCACCGCGACGATTCGCGAGGAGCGGACCGGTGCAGAGTCAGTGCTGCAGGCGGATTGGCTGATCGGCTGCGATGGCGCGCACAGCACCGCCCGAAGCGGAAGCGGCATCACGATGACGGGGCCGACCGGCCTGAACGAATTTCTCAGCGTTCGATTCGAAGCACCGCTGGGCCCAGTGGTAGCCGATCGCGCCAGCACCTCCTACTTCCTCACCGGCGGTGGCGGGTTCCTGGCGATCGACAATGACCGGCATTGGATCTACCAGCATCCGCTGAACGGCAGACGGCCCGGCGATATCGACCTGGTTGCCCAGATCCGTTCCGGCACCGGCATACCCGATCTGGACGTGATCGTCCACAACACCGCCACCTGGCGTATGGATGCGCGGCTCGCGGACAGCTATCGGTCCGGCCGCGTGATGCTGGCCGGCGATGCCGCGCACGCCGTCCCGCCCACCGGCGGGCACGGGATGAACGTGGGCATCGGCGACGCCGACAATCTCGCGTGGAAGCTGGCCGCGGTTCTCACCCGCGCGGCACCCGAATCCCTGCTCGACACCTACGAATTCGAGCGCCGCCCCGTGGCCCGCCAGGTCATCGACATCTCCACCGCGAATGCCCGCAATCGCTCGAGCTACCGCATCGACGACGAACTCCTGCTGGGCACCGCCTACCGCGGCACCGGCACGACACTCACCACCGACGGCTACACCCCTTCGGCGGATGTCGGCGAGCGTCTCCCGCACGCCTGGCTAGCCGACGGCCGCTCCACTCTCGATCTGGTCGGGCCCGGCCACGTCCTCCTCACCGGATCCCAACTCCCCCAATCCCTCCGCGACCGCTGCGGACTCCCCCGCACCACCGCTCTGCTCGTCCGCCCCGACGGCCACATCGCCGCCCGCCTCTACGGCTGAGCCCTCGGCCGGCTCCTCGTCGACGGTTTCGGCCTGCTCGGGCGGCGCACCAGCAGGTGGCTCCGTGGTGATGGGCTGGGCGGTTTCGGGAACCGGCGTCTCATGCACGGTGCGCCACAGGTAGGTTCGTCCGTCCGTCACCAGGACGGCCGTCACCGTGCGCCCGCCGGTCTTCACCGCACCGATGCGGTTCTCCGCGACGAAGCGGACCACGATCAGCTGCCCGCTGCGGGCGATCTCCGCGACCTCGGAGACCTCGATCTCCACCCCCGCCAGCACATTCCGGGCCGACCAGATCCCCGTCAGAAACGTCTCCCGATCCACCGCCTGCCCGGTCGTCACCACCGAGGTGAAGCCCTCGTCGAGCGCGCCGGAGATCCGGTCGAACACCTTCGGCGGCGCATCCGACCCCAGCCATTCGGCCAGATCGAGATGCAAGGCCGCGACCATATCGGTCAGCTCGACATCGCCTGCCGCATCGGCCTTCTCAGAGGCGACCGGCTCAGCCCGCCGACGCCGAGGATCGAATCGCCCAAGCACCGTGCCACTTTACGACGCACGCCCCGCCTCACCCGATCAGGCCGACCCCTTGCCGGCGAGGGCGGAACCTCCGGCCCCCGAACAGACGAATGTCCCCCGGCCGCTCGGACCGGGGGACATTCGGAGTGCTTTCACCAGGGGTGAATCAGCCCTTGTGGGCCTTCACGGCCTCGGTCAGCTGCGGGGCGACGTTGAACAGGTCGCCGACGATGCCGTAGTCCGAGATCTCGAAGATCGGGGCCTCTTCGTCCTTGTTGACGGCCACGATGGTCTTCGAGGTCTGCATGCCGGCGCGGTGCTGGATGGCGCCGGAGATGCCGAGGGCGACGTACAGCTGCGGGGAGACCGTCTTACCGGTCTGACCGACCTGGAACTGGCCCGGGTAGTAGCCGGAGTCGACGGCGGCGCGGGACGCACCGACGGCGGCACCGAGGGCGTCGGCCAGCGGCTCGACGACCTTGCCGAAGTTGTCGGCGGAACCGACACCACGGCCACCGGAGACCACGATCGCGGCCTCGGTGAGCTCGGGGCGGTCGCCGCCCACGTTCGGCTCACGCGAGACGACCTTGACGACGCCCTCTTCCTGCGCGGGCAGCTCGACGGCGACCTTCTCGCCGGCGGCGGCCTGCGGGGCGGCCTCGACGGCGCCCGGGCGCACCGAGATCACCGGCACGTCGCCGGTGGCCTTGGCGTCCACGGTGAACGCGCCACCGAAGATGGAGTGCTGCACCGAGCCGTCACCGTTCACGGCGATGGCGTCGATGAGCAGACCGGAACCGATGCGGGCGGCCAGGCGACCCGACACCTCCTTGCCCTCCGCGGTGGCGGCGACCAGGATCGCGGCCGGGGCTGCGGACTCGGACAGGCCGGCGAGCACGTCGACCTTGGGGGTGACGAGGAAGCCCTCGGCGTCGTCGCCCTCGGCGACGTAGATCTTCTCGGCGCCGGCGGCGGCCAGGGCGTCACCCAGCTTGTCGGCGGTGCCGGCCGGGCCGACCACGACGGCGGCCGGGGTACCGAGCGAGCGGGCGGCGGTGAGGAGTTCGGTGGTCACCTTCTTGGGCGCACCGTCAGCGTGCTCCACGAGCACCAGAACTTCTGCCATTTTTTCTATCTCCTGAAAGTCGTTGGGCTCGGGGGCTTTAGATGATCTTCTGGCCGACCAGGTAGGTGGCGATCTGGTTGCCGCCCTCGCCCTCGTCGACGATCTTCTCGCCCGCCGTGCGCGCCGGCTTCGGGGTCACACCGGTCACCTGGGTGCCGGCGTTCGCAACGCCCACGGTCTCCGGGTCGACGCCCAGATCCGCCAGGGTGAAGGTCTGAACTTCCTTCTTCTTGGCGGCCATGATGCCCTTGAAGGACGGGAAGCGCGGCTCGTTGATCTTCTCGGTGACCGAGACGATGGCCGGAAGAGTGGCCTCGAGCTTGAACACACCCTCGTCGGTCTCCCGCTCGCCGGCGATGCGCTCACCGTCGACGGTCAGCTTGCGCAGGTGGGTCAGCTGCGGCAGGCCCAGGTACTCGGCGATGATGGCCGGAACGGCGCCGGCGCGACCGTCGGTGGCCTCGTTGCCCGCGATGACCAGCTCGATGCCCTCGATCTGGCCCAGCGCCGCGGCCAGGATGTAGGCGGTCTGCACGGCGTCGGAGCCGTGGATGGCCGGGTCGTTGATGTGGATGGCCTTGTCCGCGCCCATGGACAGGGCCTTGCGGATGGCCTCGGTGGCCCGGTCGGGGCCTGCGGCCAGCACGGTGACCTCGCCGCCCTGCGCCTCCTTGATCAACAGCGCCTCCTCGACGGCGCGCTCGTTGATCTCATCGAGGATGGCGTCGGCGGCCTCGCGGTCGAGGGTGTAGTCACCGCTGGTCAGCTTGCGCTCGGACCAGGTGTCGGGAACCTGCTTGATCAGTACGACGATGTTCGGCATTGGTCTTCGTCGACCTCCTGTTCTGGTGGCACTGGGTATGGCGGTCGCACGAGTTCGTCACGTACGTCCACAAGTAGCTCGTCCGGGAGATTACCCTACGTTAAGTTACTCGTGGGTAACTTAGCGTGTGACTTTCTGCATCGGCTGATCCGGTCGCGGGTGTGATATGGACAACCGCTAACGTCGGAGCAATGAGCGAGGCCGTGAGTCCTGTTGAAAACCCCACCGATCCCTTGCCTTTGACCGGTGAGCGGACGGTGCCCGGCATCGCCGAGGAGAACTACTGGTTCCGGCGGCACGAGATCGCCTACGTGCGCATGCTGGAGCACTGCGCGGGCAAGATCGTGCTCGAGGCCGGCAGCGGAGAAGGCTACGGCGCCAATATGATCGCCGACGTCGCCGCGCAGGTCACCGGCCTGGACTACGACGACAGCGCGGTCGCGCACGTGCGCGCCAAGTACCCGCGGGTGCGGATGGTGCAGGGCAATCTGGCCGCGCTGCCGCTCGACGACGCCTCGGTCGACATCGTGGTGAACTTCCAAGTGATCGAGCACCTTTGGGACCAGGCGCAGTTCCTGCGCGAATGCCTGCGGGTGCTGCGGCCCGGCGGCAAGCTGCTGATCTCCACCCCCAACCGGATCACCTTCTCCCCCGGGCGCGATACGCCGCTCAACCCTTTCCACACGCGTGAGCTGAATGCCGCCGAGATGACCGAACTTCTCGTCGAGGCCGGTTTCACCGTGGAACTGATGGCCGGCATCTTCCACGGGCCCGAACTCGTAGCGCTGGACGCGAAGTGGGGCGGGTCGATCATCGACGCGCAGATCGAGCGGGCGCTGGCGGGCGAGCCGTGGCCGGCGGAGCTGGCCACGGACGTGGCCGCCGTGCGCATCGACGATTTCGAACTGGTCGCCGACACCGCGCGGGATATCGACGCCAGCCTGGATCTGCTGGCCATCGCGGTGAAGCCGTGAGTGACAAGCTTTCCCCGGTGCCGGGCCAGTTCACGCTGGTCCTGCACTCACATCTGCCGTGGCTGGCCCATCACGGGCGGTGGCCGGTCGGCGAGGAGTGGCTGTACCAGTCGTGGGCGGCGTCCTACCTGCCCGTGGCGAAGGTGCTGAGAACCCTTGCGGCCGAGGGCCGTTCGCACCTGATCAGCCTGGGGATCACGCCGGTGCTGGCGGCGCAGCTGGATGATCCGCACTGCCTGAAGGGCATGCACCACTGGCTGGGCAACTGGCGGCTGCGTGCCGACGAGGCGTCCATGGCGGGCAATACCGCGCTCGGCGGGCACGAACACCGGCTCGCCGCAACGGCTCTCGACGATTTCGAGACGCGCTGGATGCACGGGGCCTCGCCGGTGTGGCGCGAGCTCATCGACGCCGAGGCCATCGAATTGCTGGGCGGGCCGTTGTCGCATCCGTTCCAGCCGCTGCTGGATCCGCGGCTGCGCGAGTACGAACTGACCGAGGGGCTGGCGGACGCTCGGGCCCGATGGGGGCACACACCCTCCGGCATCTGGGCTCCGGAGTGCGGGTTCACGCCCGGGATGGAAACGACCTACGACAAGGTCGGCATCTCGCACTTCATGGTGGACGGTCCCGCGCTGCGCGGTGACACCACGCTCGGGCGGCCGGTGTGGGATTCGGATGTGGTGGCCTTCGGCCGCGACCTGACGGTCAGCTACCGGGTGTGGTCGCCGAAATCCGGGTACCCGGGGCAGCCCTTCTATCGTGATTTCCATCACTACGATCACGCCACCGGACTGAAGCCGGCGCGCGTCACCGGCAAGACCGTCGCGGGCCCCGACAAGGCCCCTTACGATCCCGAACTCGCCGCCGCGGCCATCGAGAAGGACGTCGCGGACTTCGTGGCGACCGTGCGGGAGCGGCTGATCTCGGAGTCGGAACGGATCCGTCGCCCTGCCCTGGTGGTGGCCGCGTTCGACACCGAACTGTTCGGGCACTGGTGGCACGAGGGTCCGCAGTGGCTCGAACAGGTGCTGCGCGCACTGCCCGAGGCGGGGGTCACCGTCGGCACGCTCGCCGATGCGCGGGCCCGTGGTTACGTGGGCGAACGCGTCGAATTGGCCGACTCCTCCTGGGGTTCGGGCAAGGACTGGCGGGTGTGGGCCGGGGACCAGGTCGCGGATCTGGTCGAGCTCAACGCCGAGGTGGTGCGGCTGGCCCTGGACACCCTCGACAAGATGCGGGTGGACGCCGGATCGATACACAATGACCGATTCGGGCTCCGCGACACGGTTGCCGACCAGCTGCTGCGAGAGGCGATCCTCACCGTCTCCAGCGACTGGGCGTTCATGGTGTCCAAGGATTCCGCGGCCGGATACGCGCGTGACCGCGCCCATGAACACGCCCACGCCGTGCGCGAGATCGCCGCGGCGGTGGCGGCCGGGCAACTCGCCAAAGCGGGGCAGTTGGCGGCAGGATGGTACGCGGCCGACGGACTCTTCCCCGCGCTCGATGCGCGCAGGCTCGGCCCCGCTTCAGAAGGACCCGCATGAAGATCTTGATGGTGTCGTGGGAGTACCCACCCGTCGTAGTCGGCGGGCTGGGCCGCCACGTGCATCACCTCGCCGTCGAACTGGCCGCGGCCGGGCACGAAGTCGTCGTGCTGGCGCGCCGTCCGATGGGCACCGACGCCACCACCCACCCGACGCACTCCTTCATCGAGGAGGGCGTACTGGTGGTGGCGGTCGCCGAGGATCCACCGGCCTTCGATTTCGGCGAGGACATGCTGGCCTGGACGCTGGCCATGGGCCACGCCATGGTGCGGGCCGGCATCGCGCTGAACAAGCCCGGCATCGGCGAGGGCTGGACACCGGACGTGGTGCACGCGCACGACTGGCTGGTCGCGCACCCGGCCATCACGCTGGCCGAGTATTACGACGTGCCACTGGTTTCCACCATTCACGCCACCGAGGCGGGCCGGCACAGCGGCTGGGTGTCGGGACGGGTGAATCGGCAGGTGCACTCGGTGGAGTGGTGGCTGGCGCACGAATCCGACGCGCTCATCACCTGTTCGGAGTCCATGAAGGACGAGGTGCACCGGCTCTACGGCGCCGAGCGGGTGCCGATGACGGTGATCCGCAACGGTATCGACGTGGGCGCGTGGACCTTCCGTGAGCGCGCGCCCCGCTCCGGTCCGCCGCGACTGCTGTACGTGGGCCGGCTGGAGTACGAGAAGGGCATCCAGGACGCGATTGCCGCGCTGCCGCGGATCCGCAAGGCGCACCCGGGCACGACCCTGACGGTGGCCGGTATCGGCACCCAATTCGATTGGCTGCGTGAGCGGGCCCGCGCGCACCGGGTGGCGCGCGCGGTCAACTTCGTGGGCAAGCTCGACCACACCGATCTGCTCGGCTGGCTGCACAGCGCCGATGCCATCGTGCTGCCCAGCCGCTACGAGCCCTTCGGCATCGTCGCGCTGGAGGCGGCGGCCGCGGGCACCCCGCTGGTCACCTCCACCGCCGGTGGGCTCGGCGACCTGGTCACCGATGGCGTCACCGGCGCCTCGTTCGAACCGGCCGACGTGAACGGCGTTGCGGACGCGGTGATCTCGGTGCTGGACGACCCCGCCGCCGCCCAGGATCGCGCCTGGTCCGCCCGCGAGCGGCTGACCGCCGACTTCGCCTGGGACGTGGTCGCCGAGGAGACCGCCCTGGTCTACCAGTCCGCCAAGCGCCGCGTCCGGACACCGCTGGGCCGTCCCGTGATCGCGGAACGCCCACTCCCCGAACGCGACCCGAACCAGCCGTACTGAGCCCCTCGGCTCGAATTCACCTGGGACATCCCTGCGCCCCGAATTGGAACGAGTTCTAATTCGGGGTCAGCGGACGCTCGACCCCGGCAGCCGGTCAGTCGAACGGGCAGCCCGGATTCGGCGCATCCTCGGACAGTGGACTGCCCGCGGGCAGGACGTACAGCACATCGAGGATCTGCGGCTCGGTGCCCAGATTCCGCTCGAGATGCACATTCCCCGACCCGGCCCGCTCCACGAACGTGGTTCCCGGCCCGCCGGTCTGGTCCACCGCGCAGTCCGACCCGTAATGGCTCAGCTCGCCCTGCCGCACCAGCGCGTACAACGTCCCATCGTGGTAATGCCACCCGGTGGAACCGCCTGGCGCCACGGTGATTTCGCGCAGAATGTAGTCCATACCGCCGATGGTGGTCTGCGAGAGGATCACGGCGCTGATGCCGCTGGACGGCGTCGCATGAGCATTCGCGGCGAGCGACCCCACCAGCGCGACGGACGCCACGCCGGTCAGCACAGCTCGAAATCCGAGAGTCACCGGCCCACGGTATCGCGCCCCACGACGGCCCGCAGGCCGAAATGCGTTAGGCGTCCATCTTTTTGAGGGCCTTCTGGACCGTCAGGAAGGTGCGGGTGGTGATGTCCTTGCCGTAGGCCTTCTCGACGACTGCCATGAAACCCGTGGTGCTGGGGTCGGTGTTGTCGATGACCGAGAGCAGGGCGCGGCAGGGCTTGTCGAAGCGGACGAGGCGGACGGTGGATTCGCCCTCGGGGAATTCGGGGAGGGACTTCGGGATGTCGCGGACGAAGGTGACCGTCAGGTAGGTCTCGCGGCCGTGGGTGAGGCCGGCGAAGGGGTCGGAGTCGATGAGGGCCTGGAGCTGGGCGTGGGTCCGGATCAGGGTGCCGCCGGGGATGCCCAGTTCGGAGTTGAGGGCCTGCTGGATCTTGGCTTCCAGGGCCGGGACATCCGAGTCGTCGGACCGGAAGACGACATTGCCGCTGGTGAGCAAGGTGCTCACCGTCTCGAAGCCGAGACCCTCGAAGACGCCGCGCAGTTTCTCACTGCGCATATTGGGGTTGGTGGGCATGATCCCGCGCAGGAAGGCGGCGTAGCGGTGCATGCGCCTGAACGTACCGGGCGGGCATGACAAAGGCCGGGCATCGCGGCCCGGCCTCTGTGCGGTGATGGGTCAGGCGGTGATTTGTCAGGACGCGGTGGCGCCGCTCTTCTTGCGTTCGATGTCGGCGAGGGCGGCCAGGTGGGCGGCGCGCTTCTCGGCGGCGGAGTCCCAGGCGTCCTTGCGGTTCTTGACCACCTTGGCGGGGGCGCCGACGGCGATGGAGTAGTCGGGGACGTCGCCCTTGACCACGGCGTGGGCGCCGAGCACGCAGCCGCGGCCGACCCGGGTGGAGCGCAGCACGGTGACCTTGGCGGCGATCCAGGTGTCGGGGCCGATGCGCACCGGGGACTTCACGATGCCCTGGTCCTTGATGGGCAGGTTGATGTCGTCGGTGACATGGTCGAAGTCGCAGATGTAGCACCAGTCGGCGACCAGGGTGGATTCGCCGATCTCGATATCGAGGTAGGTGTTGACGACATTGTCCTTGCCGAACACCACCTTGTCGCCGATGCGCAGCGAACCCTCGTGGCAGCGAATGGCATTACCGTCGCCGATGTGCACCCAGCGGCCGATCTCCAGCCGGCCCAGTTCCGGGGTGGCGTGGATTTCGACCCGGCGGCCCAGGAACACCATGCCGCGCAACACCACGTGCGGATTGGCCATCTTGAACTTGAACAGCCGGTAGTAGCGCACCAGATACCAGGGCGTGTAGGCGCGATTGGCGAGAACCCACCTGAGGGACGCGAGGGTGAGGAAACGCGCCTGCTCCGGATCACGGCGGCGCGACCCCCGCCAACGCGAGCGCAACGGTGCGCCCCACATGCTCGTCACGAACTACTCCCTGTGTTCACCGGTCGTTTCAACGAGGGTATCCGCCCCCCTCACAGGGCGTGAAAGTAGGCTGTGCTCCGGCTGTAGCGGCCCGGCGAGAAACTACAGACTTCCGTACTGGCAGAAGGGACACCAGCAGGTGCGAAACGGCAGGCGGCGGACCGGACGTGAACGACGCACCCGCACCGGGGCGAAGGTGCTGGCTCTGGCGAGCGCCGGGCTGTTCACGCTGACCGCGTGCGCGTACGGCAGCACCAAGGTCGACGATATCGGCGTAGGCCCGGGCAAGGGGTGGCCGCTGGCCTTCCGCGACGCGCACAACAGCGGGTCGAGTCCGGTCACCGGGTCGCGGAAGCTGGCGCTGAATTGGTCTCGGCCCGTGGGCGGTCCGGTCGCACAGCCGGTGACGATCGGCGGCGACGGGCAGCTGTACGTCACCACCCGCGCCAATGCCTGCAATATTGTCTCGTTCCAGATGCCGACCGGGCGCAAGCGGTTCTGCAATCCGATGGGTCCCAGCGCCGTCGACGGCGGCTCCGCGGTGGACGGCGTCGGCAATGTGTACGTCGGCGACGACGGCGCGGTGAACTCCTTCAACAATTCCGGGCAGCCACGCTGGCGCACCCCGGCCGCCGGGACACCGGTGTCGGTGCAGTTCACCGGTGACGGAAATGTCCTGTCGGTGACCCAGTCCGGACAGGTGGACGTGCTCAGCCGGCAGACCGGCGATCGGCAGGTGTCCACCTTCCAGCTGCTCGGCGAGCCCGACTTCCTGACCAACCCGTCGCTGAGCCGGCCGCCGGACCGGCAGGGCCTGGAGGACTGCGCGACCGGCGGGCCGCAGTGCCCGATCGCGAATGTGTCGGCGGTGGACCAGAAGTCGGGGCGTTTCTACGCGACGGTGTGGAAGCCGGGCGACAAGGCGGCCGCACTGATCGCACTCACCTACGGCGGCAAGGACGTTCACGTCGACTGGACCGCGCAGCTGCTCGAACAGGGCAGCGCCACCAGCCCGGCGCTGTCGGCCGACGGGTCCACGGTGTACGTCGGCGACAACACCAACCGGCTGATGGCCGTGGACGCCGCCACCGGGCACACCAAATGGGTGCAGGATCTGGGTTTCCCGGCGCGCGGCGGCATCTCGGTGGCCGACGGACTGCTGGTCCCCGCCGGCGACGAGGGGCATCTGGTCGCGCTGCGCGACCGGGGGAACAGCGCCGAGATCGCCTGGGAGCGTAAGGATCTGGAGCTGCGCGGGCGGCCGGTGCAGACGGCGGGCGGGACCGGGTACACGGTCGCGCCGATCGGCGACAAGCTGACGCTGGTCACCTTCGACACGAAGACCGGCGCCACGGTGCAGTCGAACGAGCTGCCCGGCGCGGAGGGCACGACCGTGGCCACCGCCGTGGGCGATCAGGGCGAGGTCGTGGTGACCACCCGCATCGGCGAGCTGTTCGTCTTCAAACCCGAGAAGTGACGCCGCGTCCGGCTTGACCCTGACGCTGGGGGTCAACCCTCCATCCTGGTGCCAGGAGCCTCCCGGAACGACCGGAACAGCTCCGGGATGGAGAAGAACGATGACGACGGCCGAAACGGCCCACGCCCCGGCCATCCGGGTGCGGGGTCTCGAGAAATCGTACGGTCAGCTCGAAGTGCTGCGGGGTGTGGACTTCGATGTAGAGCGCGGCAGCATCTTCGCGCTGCTCGGCTCCAACGGGTCGGGCAAGACCACCACCGTGCGGATCCTGGCCACGCTGCTGAAGGCCGACGCGGGAACGGTCGGCGTGAACGGCTTCGATGTCGCCACCCAACCGGCCGCAGTGCGCGAATCCTTCAGCCTCACCGGTCAGTTCGCGGCCGTCGACGAGATCCTCAGCGGGCGGGAGAATCTCGTGCTCGTCGCCCGGCTGCGCCACCTCGCGCAACCCGGCGCGATCGCGGATGACCTGCTCGCGCGTTTCTCGCTGACCGACGCCGGTGCACGGAAGGTGTCCACCTATTCGGGTGGGATGCGCCGCCGCCTGGATATCGCCATGAGCCTCATCGGGAATCCGCCGGTGATCTTCCTGGACGAGCCGACGACCGGACTCGATCCGGAGGCGCGCCTCGAGGTGTGGCAGACGATCGAGGAGTTCGCCGGCCACGGCACGACGGTACTGCTCACCACCCAATACCTCGGCGAGGCCGAACAATTGGCCGACCGGATCGCGATCCTGCACCGGGGCCGGATCATCGCGAACGGCACGCTCGGCGAACTGGAGCGACTGCTCCCGCCCGCCACCGTCGAGTACGTCGAGAAGCGGCCGACGCTCGAGCAGATCTTCCTCGCGATCATCGGCGACGACCCCGAGAGCGACGTCGCCGGCGCGAACTCCGTCGCTGACACGAACCCCTAGGAAAGACGATGCCCTCCTACTTCTTCGGTGATACCGCCGCACTCACGGGCCGGACCCTGCGCCATGTCACCCGCAGCCCCGACGCCATCATCACCACCGCGATCGTGCCGATCGCCATGATGCTGCTGTTCGTCTACGTGTTCGGCGGTGCGATCGCCACGGACTCGGAAAAGTACGTGGACTACATGCTGCCCGGCATCCTGCTCATCACGATCGCATCGGGTATCTCCTACACCGCGTTCCGGCTGTTCACAGATATCAAGAGCGGGATCTTCGAGCGCTTCCAGTCGATGCCGATCGCGCGGTCGGGTGTGGCGCGCTCGACTGGTCGGCGGACGACTCGCGAATCGTCGAGGTCGCCGACATCCTGGAGCGCTTGTTGATTCGCGCCATGACAGCCGGCGAGGCGGATACCGGCAGAGTCGGCGGCAAGTTCACCGACGTGATGGACGATCAATTCGTCGACCTGCTGGACACGACCATGCTCGAGACCTCACCGGTCGCCGAACGGCTCATGGCGATCCTGGCAGAGCGGGGCTGGAAGGGCTGGACCCGGGTCGAGCGGGTGCCGCCGCACCCGTGACGGGCGCCGGCTACCGCAAGGTCAGCGCGAACGCGTCGACGTTCGCCGAAACGCGCTGCAGCAGATCGAGCAGCGTGCGGTAGTCGTCGTCGCTGAGGCCCTCGGTCGCCGCCGTGCGTTGAATCCCGATGCGCTCCAGCAGTTTCGCGTGCGCGCCGATGCCCTCGAGGGTGAGGGTGTAGGCACCCGCGGCATCGCGAACGACCCAGCCGCGGTCGAGCAGTGTGCCGACATATGGTGCGGCCGTAGGGTCCTGGGCGTTCAGGAACGGCGAGAGGGCTACGTCGAGCCCGGTCGCGTCGAGTGCGCCACCGGAGAGGGTGTGCATGATCTGCCAGTGGCGGCGCAGCAGGCCCTCGGTGGCGAGCAGGGCGGCGAAGTTCTCTTCGAGGGTCTTGTCGATGTGCTTGAACCAGTATCCGATCGGCTTCGGGGTGTCGGTCATGACATTCTCCAATCAGTTATCTTATTACATATACATGTACTTTAGCAAGGAATTGTACGATGGCAAGGGTGAAGGACAACGACCCCGCGATCGTCGCCATCGAGCGCGCCATGGTGGCCATCCGGCGCAGCCAGACCCGGCGTGCGCTCAATAGATTCGCGGCCCGCGGCGGCGGACCGGCCTTCGATCCGACCATCTTCGGCGTGCTCGATGCGGTCGAGGCGCGCGACGGGGAGGCCACCGTCACCGACATCGCGGCCGCGCTGGGCGTGGATCAGCCCCGCGCCAGCCGCCTGGTGGCGCGCGCGGTCACCGAGGGCCTGCTGGAACGCCGTGCCGACCAGCACGACGCGCGACGCATCCACCTGCACCTGACGCCCGCCGCGCAGACCGCACTGAGCCGCGCCCACGCCAACCGCCAGGCCGTCTTCGCCGAGGCGACCGCGGCCTGGGGCGAGCGCGACCGCACCGAATTCGCCCGGCTGCTCACCAGATTCGTCGCCGACTTCAGCGCCATCAGCAACCGTTAGCGATCAGTCCGGCCGCACCGAATCGAGCAGGGTGGCCGCACGCTCGAGCATGGACATGAGCGCCTCGCGCTCGGCATCGGTGAACTCCGCGGCCAGCGCGCGTTCGACCGGGACCGCCCGCTTGTCGGCGGCGTGCATGACGGTGCGGCCCTCCTCGGTGAGCCGGGTCTCGAGCACATTGCGGTGCCAGGCGTGCGGCGTGCGCTCGATGAGGCCGCGCTCGCGCAGATTGGTGAGGACCGTGTTCATGGTGGGCGGCGTGACGCCGCAGCGCCGGGCCAGCTCGGCCGCCGAAATGCCCGGGTTCTCACTCAGTACGTAGAGGGCCGCGTACTGCGGAATCGTCACGCCCGCGGGTTTGAGGGCGGCGTTCTTCGCACCCATCAGCGCCTGTTCGGCGCGCTTGATGAAGGTCCCCAGGCGTTCTTCGACCGGCATCGACGTCACCCCGGCATGATAGCTCATGCAGTTGTTCGAACCTTGACGATCATTAGAGGTCTAATCTATCTTCGCTCTCGCACTCAGATGTCATCTCTATCCACCGGGATCGAAAGGCACGAACCATGTCCCACCCGATTCGCCGCTGGGCCGCGCCCGCGGTGACGGCGGCGCTGCTGCTGGCGTCGGCGGCGTGCAGCACCGGCGACGCGGCGACGCCGGGCGCCGCGCCCGACCACAACACCCCGGCGCCCGACCGCATCACCACCGCGTACGACCTGCCCGAGCGCGCGTATCCGGAGAGCATCACCGTCGATCCGCGCACCGGCGACGTGTACGCGAGCTCGTTCCTCACCGGCGCGATCTACCGGGCCACGCCGGGCACGACCGCGGCCGAGACCTTCCTGGCGGCGGGCGCGGACGGACGCCACACCGCCAACGGCGTGAAGGTCGATGCCGCCGGGCGGCTCTGGGTGATCGACCACACCGCGGGAATCACGGTGTACGACACGGGGACTCGCGCACTACTGGCCCGCTTCGACGTCCCGGCCGCCGGGCAGCCGTTCGTCAACGATCTGGCCATCACCCCGGACGGCAGCGTCTACGTCACCGACAGCGTGCGGAACGTGGTCTACCGCATCGGACCGGACCAGCTCGCCGACGCGCTCGCGCACGACGGGCACGGCGGCGAACTGCGGGTCTACCTCGACCTCGGCGCCGCCAAGGACCCGGCCGCGCGGAATCCCATGACCCTCAACGGCATTGCCGCCGACGACGGGTGCCGGTATCTGATCGTGGTCGACATGACCAACGGCGACCTCTACCGGGTCTCGACCGGACCACAACCGACCGCGCAACGGATCGAGCGCACCGGCGGCGACGCGCTCGACGGCGACGGCCTGGAACTGCGCGGCGACACCCTGTGGGTGGTGCACAACAAGGGGAACGCCGTGTCCCGCTGGCGGCTCGGGAACGACGGCGCGAAAGCCGAACTGCAGCACCGCGTCACCGACCCCGCGCTCGACATCCCCACCTCGATCGTGCACACCGGCGGCCACGCGCTGGTCACGGTCTCCCAGTTCGACAAGAACGGCCCCTACGGCGACGGCGTCCCCGCCGGCTTCCGCATCGTCGAGATCTCCCAACTCTGAAGGAGCACACCGTGACCCACCCCGTCATTCCTGAGAAGTACACCGACCTGCTGACCCGCCCGCTGTTCGCGCACCTGGCCACCCTCAACCCGGACGGCACCCCGCAGGTCACCCCGGTCTGGCAGATCTGGGACGGTGAGGTCCTGCGCTTCACCACGACCACCACTCGCGCCAAGCACCGCAATACGTCTCGCGACCCGCACGTGGCGGTGAGCATCAATGATCCCGAGGCTCCCTACCGCTACCTCGAGGTGCGCGGCGTCATCGAGCGCATCGACGCCGACCCCGAGGGTGAGTTCTTCGACGTCCTGGCGCAGCGGTACGGGCTGGCCTACGACAAGCCGGTCGGCGACCATCCGCACCGCGTCGTCCTCGTCATGCGGCCCACCCGCGTCAGCTATCAGGGCTGAAACAGCGCGAGCTACCGGGGCGGAGACGCCGCGTCAGGGCGTGGCGCAGAGGAAAACCGTTGCCGCCCGGCCGATCCGGGTGACGACCAGCGTATGTGGCTGGGAGCCTCGCGGTTTGAGCCGGGCACGGAGCGCATCCGGGTCGATATCGACACCACGCGCGAGGATCTCCAGCGGACCACAGTCGCGCCGATGCAACTCGGCCCGTAGCGGCTTCTCCCGGAATTCCATCCGATCGAGCACCCGGAACCCCCGCACACCCTCCGGAACCCGGTCGCCGGTCAGGTACGCGATGCGCGGATCCAGCTGCCACAGCCCGTGTTTCGCGGCATAGTGCCGCACCAGCCCCGCACGGACGACCGCCCCGTCCGGGTCGATGATCCACTCCCCCGGCTCACGCTCGGGGATATCGTCCGGATCGGCATCGGTGAGAGTCCAGGGCGCGGCAGTGGACGAGAGCACGGTCGCGCGGCGGGTCACACCCGGCTCCGCCAAACCCGGTGACCACAGGCAGGCTTCCCGCACCGCCCCGTCGAGCGAGACGACTTCGATCTCCCCCGCCCAGCCGAGCTTTTCGAAATCCAGTCCGGGAGCACACTTCACGGCCAGGTCCCGCCCGGCATATGCCGCGAGCAGATCCGGCAGCGGCGGCTGCAGCTTCGCCGGATCATGCGTCCGCCGCCCATCCGCCCGCCGCGCCGGATCCGCGATCACGACCTCGGCGCTACTGCACGGCACCAGCGCATCCGCCTTGACCAGCACTACATTTCGCACCTCCGCCCCGGCGAGCGCCGCAGTGGATACGCTGCCGATCGCCGACGGGACGCCACGTCCCTGCCCAGCAACGCTCGCATCCCCGTGGTGGATCGCATCGCCGTCCGAGCGGGAATTCACCAGCGGCACACCGAGATTGTGCCGAGCCATCCCGAGACGTACGTCGTCGAGGTCGCTGCCGATCACGGCGGGGCAGACCTCGGCCAGGGCGGCCAATTCCGCGCCGATGGAGCAGGTGACGTCGTGGACCGTGCGGCCGGCCAAGCGCTGGGCGCGGTGGCGAGCTACGGCCGACGGGGTGGCCTGCTGGAGGGCGTCGTCGGTGAAGAGCCACTCCCCCGCGCCGTCGAGTTTGGCTGTCGCGCGGCGGCGCAGGCGGACCGTTTCCACGAGGGCGGGGGCGTGGTCGCCGTGGTCGCGGCGGAGGCGCTCCAGGTCCTTGAGGAGCGAGGCGGGGGTGAGCGCGAAATCGCCTACCTCGGCCAGGGCGGCCGCGCCGGCCGGACTGGCGAGGTAGGCGATGTCAGCGCGAGAGAAGGCGTAGCCCACGGGGATTCGTGGACCGGCCTACTTGGCGGAGGCGCGGGGCTTCACGCCGGTGATCATGGCGTTGTAGAAGAACTGGCGGGGCACCACGTGGCGCAGCACCTTCTCGTCGAGGGCCGAGAACGCCAGCCACGCCTTGTACTGGGCCATGCGGTAGCGCCAGGTCAGCTTCTCGTCGGGGACAGCGGCCTCGAAGGTGCGCACCGGCCAGCCCCACAGGGCGGCGGCGAATTCCTCGGTCTTGGCCTGCACCTCGACGGCGCCGGCGCTGCGGGCCATGCGCTCGAGGTCGGACGGGTCGAAGGTGTGCAGGTCGACGACGGCCTCGAGGGCGGCGGCGCGGGAGGACTCGTCGAGCTCCTCCTGCGGGCGACGCCAGTCGCTGAGGAACGGCAGCTTGGTGATCTCGGTGGTGATCTTCCAGGTGACCTGGCCCAGCTTGCGGGCGTAGAGGTTGCCGATGGTGGTCGGCTCACCCGCGAACACGAACCGGCCGCCCGGCTTCAGCACGCGCAGGCACTCCTTGAGCGCCAGCTCCACATCCGGGATGTGGTGCAGCACGGCGTGGCCCACGACGAGGTCGAAGGTGTCGTCCTCGTAGGGGATGGTCTCGGCGTCGGCGACCCGGCCGTCCACGTCCAGGCCCAGGTTCTGGCCGTTGCGGGTGGCGACCTTGACCATGCCCGGGGACAGATCGGTGACCGAGCCGCGCTTGGCGACGCCCGCCTGCATCAGGTTCAGCAGGAAGAAGCCGGTGCCACAGCCGAGTTCGAGGGCCCGGTCGTAGGGCAGCTCGGCGCTCGGGGCGACGGCGTCGAAGCGGCCCCGCGCGTACTCGATGCAGCGTTCGTCGTAGGAGATGGACCACTTGTCGTCGTAGGTCTCGGCTTCCCAGTCGTGATACAGGACCTGGGCGAGCTTGTTGTCGCTATACGCGGCCTGGACCTCCGCCTCGGTGGCGTGCGGGTTCGGCGCGGGGTCTTCAGGACCAACTGTCATGCAGGGCAGCCTAATGAATACCCCGGTGAACGGTGTTATCGGGCTGCTTAACGGCCGGTGAACCGGGCCGCATCCGGACCGTCGACCAAATAGGAACGTGTTCCAACCTGCTGATCTTCGCTGCCGAACAGATCCGCCCACTCACGACGCGCCCGATCGTGGCCGTGCGTGCCCGCCTCGAACACCCGCTTGGCAGCGGCCAGGGCCGCGCGCGGACCGTCGGTGAACTGCTTCGCCCACCGCAGGGCGGCGGCGAACACGTCGTCGGGCGCGACCACCTCGTCGACCAGCCCGAGCGCCGCGGCCTCCTCCGGATCCACGAACCGGCCGCTGTACACCAGATCCTTGGCGTGCGAGGGACCGATCAGCAGGCTCAACCGGCGGATACCGGCCAGCGGGATCAGCCCGGCCCTGATCTGCGGCAGGCCCAGTTTCACGTTGTCGCCGATGATCCGGCGGTCCGCGGCCAGGGCCAGCTCCAGCCCCGCGCCGAGGGCGTATCCGCTGATGGCGGCCACGGTCGGCTGCGGCAGCCGGGCCAGGCAGCCCAGCGCCGACTGGAAGTCGCCGGCCATGGCCTGCGCCTGCTCGGGGGTGAGCCGGGCCAGTTCGGCCAGTTCGTCACCGGCGGAGAACACCCGCTCGTCGCCGTAGACCACCACGGCCGCGATCGACGCGTCGGCCGCGATCTCCTCGGCGGCCGCCGCCACCTCCAGCGCCACCTGGAGATCGATCAGATTCATCGGCGGGCGTGCGATGCGGAGCACGGCGACATGCTCCGCCACACCCCGGTCCACGGTCACGAATTCGGCCACAGCCGATCACCCTACTTCGGACCCCGGGCACCGGGACGCTCCGCCCGGGCGGGCACTACTCGGGTCGCTGCGAACCGCGGATACGCGAATTGTCGGGCAACTCGGCGAAGTAGCGGTCGGCGTGCGGGAACGCCAGCGCCGGACCGCCGCCCGACGGGTCGTACACCGGCATGATCGGGGTGATGTCCCGGCCGGCCGCGAGAATCTCGGCGGTGGAGGCGAATTCGTTCAGCGCCGCGAGCTGGGTCCAGGTCGGCGGCAGCAGCACGTCCACACCCTCGCGCCAGCGGCCGATGGCCTCGGCGGGGGTGCACCAGGCGACCACGTCGGCCTCGGAGGTGGCGCCGTCGGCGAGCTGACCCTCCGGCAGCACCGCGACGAAGAAGCGGGTGTCGTAGCGGCGCGGCTCGATCACCGGGGTGATCCAGTTGTCCCACGGGCGCAGCAGGTCGGCGCGCAGCACCAGGTTCTCGCGGGTGAGGAATTCGGCGAAGGACAGTTCGCGGCGTTCCAGCTGCCCGCGCGCTTCGGCGTAGACCGCGGTGTCGCTGACGACGCTGTCGGCGGTCGGTCCCGCCAGCAGCACCCCGCACTCCTCGAAGGTCTCGCGCACGGCCGCGCAGACCAGCGCCTGGGCACGGCCGGCGTCGATGCCGAATCGCTCGGCCCACCAGGCGGGTTCGGGTCCGGCCCAGTCCAGTGCGATGGACGCGTCGGAGGGGTCGACGCCGCCGCCGGGGAAGACGGTCATGCCGGCCGCGAAGGCCATTCCACCCACTCGACGCTGCAGGAACACCTCGGGCCCGTGCGCACCGTCGCGCACCAGCATGACCGTGGACGCGTCCTTGACGGGCGCGGCCGCGGGCTGGGATTCGGACTGGGCCATTGCTTCGCTCACCTTTCGCACCATAACCGTTGCCCCGGCTAAGCGATACCACGCGCTGCGGGTTCGCTGGTCACTCGGTCACATGGACTGATGGTCAGTCGGTCACACGGACTGATCCGGTGCGGGTTTCGATGACGGCCCGACCGGCGTCATCGCGCCGGGTCCAGGTGCCCTCCACCTTGCCGGTCCGATAGTCCTGCACCTGGCTGACCACCACGCCGGAGTCGTCGGCCCAGGTAACCAGGAAGATGCCGGCCGCAATGGATGCGACCGTTACCGGCATGCTCGACCGGCGTCCGGTGTCGGCGGCGATGTAGGTCAGGGTGCGCCCGTCCGCCGAGAAGACAATGGTTCCGCCCGAGCCGCTGTCATAGCTGAGCTGCACGGTCCTACCGTTCAGGTCCGACGGGACCGTGGCCCGGCCCAGGGTTTCCGCGGCGTGCGAATTCGAAACCCGCTGGGCGGCCGGTGGATCGGCCACACAGCCGGTGGCGACCACCGCGATGGCCAGAATCGTGATGGCGCCGATGCACCGGCCCACAGCCAGCTCCCTCCATCCGCGGCAGTTGCGGACAGTTTGCCCGGCGGTAGCGGCGGATGCAATCGCAGCGCGCCGCGGTTCGCGAGACAGGTTGCGGGAGGCAGCTTTCAGCGGTTGCGGTGCCGCCCGAAGCGCTGGCTGCGGCGTGCGAAATAGCGCCCCTCGATACGGTCCAGCTGAATCGACTGGCGGAACGCGTCACTCAGGTTCTCGGAGGTCAGCACATCGGTGAGCAGACCCTGCGCGACCACACTGCCCTCATTGAGGAGCATGCCGTGGGTGAAGCCCGGCGGAATCTCCTCCACGTGGTGGGTGACCAGCACGGTGGCGGGCGCATCCGGATCGGCGGCCAGATCGCCGAGCCGCTCGACCAGCTCCTCACGCCCGCCCAGATCCAGTCCGGCGGCCGGTTCGTCGAGCAGCAGCAGTTCCGGATCGGTCATGAGCGCCCGGGCGATGAGCACCCGCTTGCGCTCCCCCTCCGACAGCGTCCCGTAGGCGCGATCGGAAAGGTGTTCCGCGCCCAGGCTTTCCAGAATGTCGACAGCCCGGTCGGTGTCCATGTCGTCGTAGCTCTCCCGCCAGCGGCCCATCACCGCGTAGCCGGCCGAGACCACCAGGTCGGCAACCTTCTCGTCGAGCGGCACCCGGCTGGCGATGGCGGCCGAGGACAGGCCGATGCGCGGGCGTAGCTCGTTGATGTCGACCCGGCCCAGGGTCTCGCCGAGCAGGTTGGCGACCCCGGAGGTGGGGTGCATCTCGGCGGCGGCCATGCGCAGCAGCGAGGTCTTGCCGGCGCCGTTGGGGCCGAGAACGACCCAGCGCTCGTCCAATTCCACCTGCCAGGTGACCGGACCGACCAGAGTATGTCCGGAACGTCGGACGGTGACGTCGCTGAAATCGATGAGCAGATCGGGATCCGGTTGCGGCACGGGGTCCATCTTGGCCCACCGCCCTGGATGCTCGTCAACGTGGTGGGAAAACTCGGTGCGTGTCCTCTCCGGAATTGCGATGGCGATAAGCGATTTCGTGTGCGCCACCATCGAATTCCGATGGTTCGCGCTCCGGGCCCGCCAACCCGCGGTCCCGCGCATCCGCCCGCGTGGACCGGAACATGCGCGCCAGAATGAGTGCCGCCGGGACCGAGAGCGCCGCCCACACGATGAGAACAACCAGCAGTGTTGTCATTTCGGTGGTTTCCTTTCGAGGAAACGTGAATCGATCCTTGCCGACCCGACCGGGGAAGTCGATATGCACTGCCCATATAGGTCAGTGCGCCGACCATCCGGTTTCGCTAGTGCGACATCCGCACTACGCCACCGCGATCACGGTCGTCGACCCCGGTGCCACCTCGGTGAAACCGGCATCGCGCACCGCCACCGCGCTGCCCTCGGCCACCCGCCGCTGCAACTCCGCCCAGCGGCCCGGATCGGCCTCCGCGACGGTGCACCGGAATCCCTGTGCGGCCCACGCATACGCCCGCTGCACCGGCAGAGCGCCTGCCAGCAACATACTGGCATGCCCTACCTGTGCCGCAGCCTTCCCTACAGTCATACCCAGTTCCGCGTTCACCCATAGCACCGGAGATTCCGGGTCGATTGCGATCTCCTCCTCGACCTGCAGCTCGGTGCCGCTGATCTGGAGGCGCCGGATGCGCGGATCCACCTCGCCGACCGGTCCCGGCACCAGCGCCCGCGCCTGCGCACCCGCGAAATCGACTGTGACACCGTCGACTTCCTGCGCCGCCAGCCACTGCGCCCCGCGCGCCCGCCGCGCCACCTTGCGAATACGCGAGCGTTTCCAGGTCAGATAGCGCTCCTCCCACTCCCCATCGGGCCCGACCCGCTCGTCGAGGCACAGCGCCACCACCGCCGAGGCGGCGGCTGCCAGCAGTGCGCTGCGCGCCGGTGGATCGTTCTTCGGAATGTGCAGCACCATCTGCATGGCCTGCACGAGCGCCGGGTCCGCCGGATCGCCTCCGCCGCCATACCCCCGCGCCAATTCCGCGTGCCTGGCCACGAAACCGGCATCGATGGTGGATCCGACGCTCGACACAACCACTCCTACACAACTGTTCGGGCTAATGAACCGTCAGGTTCAGGGTGAAGCTCTTGGCCGGCTCCACACCCTGTTCCCAGGCTCGCTTGTATTCCAGGCTCAATCGGGTGGAACCCGCCGCGACCGCCACGAAATTCGACACCGATTTGCCGCCGACCCCGACCTTGCCGTCCGGATTCGGGTCCTGCTCGTATTCCGGCGAGCCGTTCTGCCTCACCACGTTCTGGTCCAGACCGCCCAGCATCCAGGCGTATCCGGTGGTCGGGTTGGCCTCGAGGGTGACGATCAGTCCCTGACCGACCGCGAGACTCACGTCCTTGCCGTCGGAGTCGGCGCCGACCCGCACCGGCTCGTGCTCGGACGAGGTCGAACTGCCGCAGCCGGCCAGCGCCAGCGCGGCCATCAGCACTGCCAGCGGCATACGCACACGCACGGACTCTCCTTCGATCGTGGCCGGACTCCCCGACCACGGTACCGAGAGCGGAGCTGCGAGTGCCGCAACCGAATTGGACGCGTTGCCGGCCTCAGCGAGGCAGGACCCACACGCCTCAGCGAGGCAGCGGCACCCGGCGGATGCCGCCGTCGCGGGCATCGGCCGCCTCGACCTCGTCGCGGGTGACGCCCAGGATGAACAGCACCGCGTCCAGGAATGGATGCGACAGCGCCGCGTCGGCGACCTCGCGGAGCGCGGGCTTGGCATTGAACGCGATGCCCAGCCCGGCGGCATTGAGCATGTCGATGTCGTTGGCGCCGTCGCCGACCGCGACGGTCTGATCCATGGCCACCCCGGTCTCGGCCGCGAATCGGCGCAGCGCAACGGCTTTCGCCTCCCGGTCCACGATCTCCCCGACCACCGCGCCGGTCAGCTTGCCGTCGCGGATCTCGAGGGTGTTGGCCTGCACGAAGTCCAGTTCCAGTTCGTGCGCCAGCGGCTCGATGACCTGACGGAAACCGCCGGACACCACACCGCAGCGGAAACCCAGGCGGCGCAGGGTGCGAATGGTGGTGCGGGCGCCGGGGGTGAGCTCGATCCGCTCGGCGACCTCGTCGATGACCGAGGCGTCCAGCCCGGCCAGGGTCGCCACCCGCTGACGCAGGGATTCGGAGAAGTCGATCTCGCCGCGCATGGCCGCCTCGGTGACCTTGCGGACCTCCTCCTCGACACCGGCGTGCGCGGCCAGCATCTCGATGACCTCGCCCTGGATGAGGGTGGAGTCCACGTCGAACACGATGAGCCGCTTGGCCCGTCGCGCCAGGCCCGCCTTCTCGACGGCGACGTCCACGCTCTCCTTGGCGGCGACCGTGGCCAGCGCGGTGCGCAGCTCGGTCTCGGCGTCCGCATCGGCGGTGGGGACGGTGACCATGAGTTCCAGGCCGGTGACCGGATAGTCGGCGATGCCGCGAATGGAGTCGATGTTCACCCGCTGCGCGGCCAGCTTGCGCGCGATGGCGCTGAAGGCGCGGGCGGTGACCGGCGAACCCAGCACCACGACCGCGTGGGTGGACAGCTTCGCGCCCGAGACGGCGCTCGCCCCGATCTCGACATCGACATCCATGCCGATGGAGGCCATGGCATCCTCGAGCTGATCCTGCAGCGCTTCGGGATCGGTGGGACACGACACCAGCACGCCCAGGGTGAGCCGGCCGCGAATCACGACCTGCTCCACATCCAGCAGACTGACCGCGCTATTGGCCAGGGCGGCCAGAAGTACCGATGTGACGCCCGGCTTGTCGGGTCCGGTGACCGTGACCAGAACCGTCGTGTCAGACGCGCTCAATCGATAACTCCGTTCCATGCGACTGCCTGTCCCGCCCGGCATGCGGCGGCAGCTCATTCTGTCAGGTCGGCGCGAACGGGACCGCGCCGACCGCCGCCGACGGTGGCGGGCATCACGCCGCCCGAGGTCAGCGACCGGGCCACCGGAGGTCAGGGCGACCGCCGACCGAGAGCCGGTGCGTCAGCGACCGAGCAGGCGCGCGGCGCCCGAACACATTTCGGTCAGCACATCGGCGGCCGGGCGCACCGCGGTGACCAGGCCGACGCCCTGGCCCGCGTCGACCGGGGCGATACGGGGGTCGTCGGCGGCATTGGCGGTGGTCAGCTCGGACCGCGCGGCGGTGTCACCGGCCAGCTCGCCGAGGTGGTCGTGCCAGCGCGCGGTGAAGTCGTTGCGCAGCACCCGGGCCGGAAAGCGCTGTGGCCAGGGCAGTTCCATGCCGACGTCGAAGGTCCGGGTCACGATGGTGTCGCTGTCCTCGGCCGCGAGCAGGGCCCGCCGGCCGCCCGGCGAGAGCAGCGATTCGGCACAGGCGGCCAGGGCGGTCCCCAGCCACACTCCCGAGGCTCCGGCCGCCAGCATCGCGGCGACCCCGCGCGCCGACCCGATTCCACCGGCGGCCAGCACCGGACCCGGCACCGCGTCGAGCACGGCCTCCAGCAGCGGCAGCGTCGCCAGTTCGGGAGCGCCGTGCCCACCACCCTCCAGACCGCGTGCCACCAGGACATCGATACCGGCATCGCGCGCACGCCGGGCATCGTCGACGGTGTAAACCTGTGTCGCCGTGCGGATTCCGGCGGCGCGAGCCCGGTCGGCCCACGACAGGTCGGACCCGAAGCTCACCGACAGCAGCGCGGGTGCGGCCGCGAGGGCGAGCTCGAACAGCCCGGGACGGGCGGCCATCACCCAATCCACCAGACCGATCCCGACCGGACCGGCAGCGTCGGCGACGTACGGCAGTTCCCGTTCGAGGGCCTCCACCGACCCCGCACTCCCCATCCCGATCATGCCCAGGCCACCCGCCGCCGCGACCGCGGCCGCCAGCCTGCCACCGGCAACCCCGCCCATCGGCGCGTTCACCACCGGCCGCCGCAGCCCCAGCGCACGCGACCACTCGGTGGACAGTCCCGTTTCCGACATCGCTCCCGGATCCTCCATAAGCCAATAGCAACACATCGAACAGGCGCTAGGCCGTCGCGCCGACCTCGACGCGGGAGGGCCGGATCGTCGGCAGGCGCAGAATGCGCTGGGCGGCATGTTCTTCGTGGTGGTCACGGGCCCGCCCGGCGAGCAACATCGTGAGGCTGACCATGCCGAGCACGATGTCCGGATTGTTGCGGTCCACAACCGGGAGGCGGTCGATGTCGTTGGCGGCCATGGTCATTGCGGCCGCGCGCAGGGTCTCGTCGGGGTGGGTGACCGTGGCGGGGATGCACAGCCGGCCGAGGGTCAGGCCGGATTCGCCGTCGTGCACGACGGTTTCGAGGGCGGTGCGGGTGACGACGCCGAGCAGGCGGCCGCCGACATCCAGGACCGGGTAGAGCATCTGCCGCCGGCCCACCAGCTCGGCGGGATCGTGGCCGGAGATGGCGGTCAGCGCGGCCCCGGCGGTGACGTCGCCGACGAAGGCCCGCACATCGCGCTGCATGACCTCGCCGACGAACAGGATCTCCAGCGGGTCGACGTCGTATTCGCGGGACAGGTGGAAGCCGCGGCGGGCGATCTTCTCGGTCAGCACCGACCGCTCGAGCACCAGCACCGAGAACGCGTACGCCGTGCACGCGCCGATGATGAGCGGCAGCAGCGCGTCGAAGCGGTGGGTCAGCTCGACGGCGAACACCACCCCCGTGATGGGTGAGCGCATCACGCCGCCGAGCACCCCGGCCAGTGCGATCAGGGCCCAGAAGCCCGGGCCCACGGCGGGAAACACGTGCGCCTCCAGCGCGCCGAGCGCGCCGCCGATCATGAACATGGGCGCGAGCACGCCGCCCGAGGTGCCGGATCCCAGCGACAGCGACCAGATCAGGGTCTTCACTATCAGGATGCCGACCACCAGGCCCAGTCCGATCGACCCGTCGAGCTCGGCCCCGATCACGTCGTACCCGACGCCGAGGGCCTGCGGCACGAACAGCCCGCCGACGCCGATGATCACTCCGCCCAGGGCGGGCCACCACATCCAGTGCACGGGCAGCCGCCGGAAGCCGTCCTCGGAGGCGTAGACCAACCGGGTCGCCACCACGGCCAGCAGGCCGCACGCGATGCCGGAGACCACGCACAGCGCGCAGGTGAGCGCGGTGATGTGCAGCGTGCCCGCCGCCGGGAACAGCGCGCCCGAGCCGAGCAGCGCCGGGCGCAGCACCGCCGCCACCGACACCGCGGTCGCGACCGGCACGAAACTGCGTGGCCGCCACTCGAACAGCAGTAGTTCGACCGCCAGCAACAGTGCCGCGAACGGCGTATTGAAGGTGGCGGCCATGCCCGCGGCCGCGCCGGAGACCAGCAGCGCCTTGCGCTCGTCCGCGGTCAGGTGCAGGAACTGCGCGAGCAGCGAGCCGAGCGCGCCGCCGGTCATGATGATCGGTCCCTCCGCGCCGAAGGGTCCGCCGCTGCCGATGGAGACCGCGGCCGACACCGGCTTGAGCGCGGCGACCCGGGGCGCGACCTTGCTGCCGCCCAGCAGGATCGCCTCGATGGTCTCGGGCATGCCGTGGCCGCGGATCTTCTCCGACCCGTAGCGGGCCATGAGCCCGACGATCAGGCCGCCCAGCACAGGCGCGCCGAGAATCAGCAGCGGATTGTGGTGCGTCGCGCCGACGGACACCGGATCGGCGCTGAGCCGTTGGTACCAGACCAGATTGGTGATCACCGCGATGAGGCGGGAGAGCGCCCAGGCCGCGCAGGCGCCGAGCGCTCCGATGGGGATGGCGAGGGCCGCGATGAACAGCATTCGCGGGGTCGCGGTGAAGTCGGCCAGATGCCCGATGTCGCGGCGCGCGGTCGCGCTGGTTCCCGGCCGCCGCTGAGCCACTGAATCATGCACTTGACAACTGTTGCACAGTGCGTACGTCTGGCAAAAACCGGGCGGCCTTACGAGCGGGAGATATATACGAGTGCGGGACGCCCGCGGTCGGGTCGGCACTCCCCTCCCCGAAAACAACGCGGCACCCGTCGTCAGACGGGTGCCGCGTTGGTGTTCAGGTGTCGAGACTAGCTGGAAACCTTCTCCAGCTCCTTGACGGTGTGGGACTTGGAGCCCCAGCCGACATGGGCCTCGGCGCGCATGCGCTCGACCATGTGCGGGTAGTGCAGCTCGAACGCGGGACGCTCGGAGCGGATGCGCGGCAGCTCGTAGAAGTTGTGCCGCGGCGGCGGGCAGGAGGTCGCCCATTCGAGCGAGTTGCCGTAGCCCCACGGGTCGTCCACGGTCACGACCTCGCCGTAGCGGTAGGACTTGAAGACGTTCCAGATGAACGGCAGCATCGACGAACCCAGGATGAAGGCACCGATCGTGGAGATGGTGTTCAGGGTGGTGAAGCCGTCCGAGGGCAGGTAGTCGGCGTAGCGACGCGGCATACCCATGTTGCCCAGCCAGTGCTGCACCAGGAACGTGGTGTGGAAGCCGACGAAGGTGGCCCAGAAGTGCCACTTGCCCAGGCGCTCGTCCATCATGCGGCCGGTCATCTTCGGGAACCAGAAGTAGATGCCCGCGAAGGTGGCGAACACGATGGTGCCGAAGAGCACGTAGTGGAAGTGCGCCACCACGAAGTAGGTGTCGGACACGTGGAAGTCCAGCGGCGGCGAGGCCAGGATGACACCCGACAGACCACCGAAGAGGAAGGTCACCAGGAAGCCGACCGACCAGAGCATCGGGGTCTCGAAGGTGAGCTGACCGCGCCACATGGTGCCGATCCAGTTGAAGAACTTCACACCGGTCGGAACCGCGATGAGGAAGGTCATGAACGAGAAGTACGGCAGCAGCACGGCACCGGTGGCGTACATGTGGTGCGCCCACACCGCGATGGACAGCGCCGCGATACCCAGCGTCGCGTAGACCAGCGTGGTGTAACCGAAGATCGGCTTACGGCTGAAGACCGGGAAGATCTCCGACACGATGCCGAAGAACGGCAGCGCGATGATGTACACCTCGGGGTGGCCGAAGTACCAGAACAGGTGCTGGTAGAGCAGCACGCCGCCGTTGGCCGGGTCGTAGATGTGGCCGCCCAGGTGGCGGTCGTAGGCCAGGCCGAACAGGGCCGCCGTGAGCAGCGGGAAGGCCAGCAGCACCAGCACCGAGGTGACGGCGATGTTCCAGGTGAAGATCGGCATCCGGAACATGGTCATACCCGGGCAGCGCAGGCAGACCACGGTGGTGAGCATGTTGACGCCACCGAGGATCGTGCCCAGACCGGAGACGGCCAGACCCAGGATCCACAGGTCGCCGCCGACGCCCGGGGAGTGGACGATGTCCGACAGCGGGGCGTAGGCGGTCCAGCCGAAGTCGGCCGCGCCACCGGGGGTGATGAAGCCGGCGGTCGCCATGGTTCCGCCGAACAGGTACAGCCAGTAGCTGAACGCGTTCAGACGCGGGAAGGCGACGTCAGGGGCGCCGATCTGCAGCGGCAGGATGATGTTGGCGAAGCCGAACACGATCGCGGTCGCGTAGAAGAGCAGCATGATCGTGCCGTGCATGGTGAACAGCTGGTTGAACTGCTCCGGCGACAGGAACTGCATGCCCGGGCGGGCCAGCTCGGCGCGCATGAGCAGCGCCATGATGCCGCCGACCATGAAGAAGGACATGGCCGTCACCAGGTACATGACGCCGAGAACCTTCGGGTCCGTCGTGGTGACCATCTTGTAGATGAACGATCCCTTCGGACCCGTCCTTTGAGGATAGGGCCGAGCCGCCTCCACAAGGCTGGCCGGCCGCGGTTCTACGGCAGTCACGAAACCTCCACAGGTATGCCATCGTTCGTACGCTGCTTCCGGCGTCCGGTTCGGCACATGACGAACGACGGTGGCTTGCGCTGTGACAGATCGTAAACCGTGTTCCCACAGCGCTCGCTCCGGGTCCTACTCTGTGTCGTATTTCGGCGGCGCCGGTGTCGTAATTGGGAGTCGCCGGGCACGGCTGTAGGCTGCCCCGCATGCCGGTGCGCGAGTCCGCTTCCACCCGAAACACGTTCGCCCCCACCTTCTCCCCCCTGGTCGCTCCCCATTGGCGATCTTTGCGGCATTTGCGCAGTGTGGGATTGGTCTCGGCGGCCACGCTGCTGACGGTGGGTCTGGTCGCGGGATGCGGCAAGACCGATGACAACTCCGCCTCGATCGTGCGCACCACCACGAATATCGCGGGTGCGGGCGTGGTCGGGATCGAGCGCGACACCTCCAAGGCGTGCCCGCTGCCGTCCAGCCCGGACTCGGCCGCGGGCACGAAGACCGTCGCCCATGCCGCGGGCACCTCGGAGGTACCGGCCGATCCCAAGCGCATCGTGGTGCTCTCCACGTCCGCCCTGGACGCCACCTGCGCGCTGGGGCTGTGGGAGCGCGTGGTCGGCGCGACCACGCTCGCCGGTCCCGCGCCGCAGCCCGGTTATCTGGGCACCGGCGTCGTCGATATTCCCTCGGTCGGCCCGGTGGGCAACCCGGATCCGGCGAAGATCGCGGAGCTGAAGCCGGACCTGATCATCGGCCCGGCCTCCGACAGCTCGCGCTACGACGCACTGAAGGGCATCGCCCCGACGGTGCTGGTCGGTGCGGAGAACGGCTGGCAGGCCACCTTCACCGGTTTCGCGGAGGCCATGGACCGCCAGACCGCCGGGGTCAAGGCGCTCGACGACTACCGCACGGCCGCCAAGGACGCGGGCGTCGCCGCCAATGCCGCCCTCACCCAGGCGTCGGTGATCCGCTTCGAGCCCAATGTCATTCAGGTGCAGGGCGGCAACAGCTTCGCCGCGCAGGTACTGGGCGACGCGGGCGTGCAGCGGCCGCAGCCGCAGCGCGGGGACTCCTTCGACGTGACCAGCCTGAGCAGCCAGGACGCCCGCAACCGGATCGAGGGCGACCTCATCTTCCTCATGTTCGACGGCAAGGACGGCCTCGACTACGGCAAGTCGATCATGAAGGGCGACAACTGGAAACAGCTCGCCGCCGTGAGCGACCGCCGCGAGTTCGCCGTCGACGACGCCATCTGGCACGGCAGCGGCATCACCGCCGCCCGGGCCCTGCTCGACGACGTCCGCAACAACCTCAACGGATACGTCACGGACTGAGCTCCCCCCGCCTCTCCGGACCTTCAGCGCGCGGCCGAGAGCCGTCGACCGTTGGGCACGCGTGCCGGCGGTCGGGGAGCAAACCGATTCTGGTCGTACCCGACGAGTTACCCCGAACGTTGCGAAATCAGTTGCTGCGGTCAGCAAACGGCCCCGAGCGAATCATTGCTCGGGGCCGTTTGCCATGTCTGTCCGTGGGGAACACCCGTGATCACGAAAAGTTCACGATCTTGCTGGTGAACTTCGCGGTCGGCGCTCGGCCGGGTGGCGACTTCCCCGCGGCATCGGGTCGAGCGCCGCGACTTGTCAGAACTCCCAGTCTTCGTCTTCGGTGTTGACGGCCTTGCCGATGACGTAGCTGGAGCCGGAGCCGGAGAAGAAGTCGTGGTTCTCGTCGGCGTTGGGCGAGAGGGCCGAGAGGATGGCCGGGTTGACGTCGCACTCGTCCTTGGGGAACAGGCCCTCGTAGCCGAGGTTCATCAGGGCCTTGTTGGCGTTGTAGCGCAGGAACTTCTTGACGTCCTCGGTGAGGCCGACCTCGTCGTAGAGGTCCTGGGTGTACTCGACCTCGTTCTCGTACAGCTCGAACAGCAGCTCGAAGGTGTATGCCTTGAGCTCCTCGCGCTCGGCCTCGGAGACCAGTTCGAGGCCCTTCTGGTACTTGTAGCCGATGTAGTAGCCGTGCACGGCCTCGTCGCGAATGATCAGGCGGATCATGTCGGCGGTGTTGGTGAGCTTGGCCCGCGAGGACCAGTGCATGGGCAGGTAGAAGCCGGAGTAGAAGAGGAACGACTCCAGCAGGGTGGAGGCGACCTTGCGCTTGAGCGGGTCCTCGCCGTTGTAGTACTCCAGCACGATCTCGGCCTTGCGCTGCAGGTTCCGGTTCTCCTCGGACCAGCGGAAGGCCTCGTCGATCTCGCGGGTCGAGCACAGCGTGGAGAAGATCGAGCTGTAGCTCTTGGCGTGCACCGACTCCATGAAGGCGATATTGGTGAGCACCGCCTCCTCGTGCGGGGTCAGCGCATCCGGGATGAGGCTGACCGCGCCGACCGTGCCCTGGATGGTGTCGAGCAGGGTGAGGCCGGTGAAGACCCGCATGGTGAGTTGCTTCTCATTGGCGGTCAACGTGTTCCAGGACGGGATGTCATTGGAGACCGGGACCTTTTCCGGCAACCAGAAGTTGCCGGTGAGCCGATCCCAGACCTCGGCATCCTTCTCGTCCTGCACGCGGTTCCAGTTGATCGCCGTCACCCGATCGATCAGTTTCACGCCCGCTCACACACCCTTCTCAGCTCACCGGACCCTGCGGAATTCCCTTACCCTGAACACTACTACTGGTAGGTGACATCCCCATGCAGCACAAGAAGTTGTGTCTTCACGTGTCCTCACACTGTCCTGCGAGAATGCGAAACGGGGATGGGCAAGCACGCCACCGACTGCAGAAAATTACAGCGGTGCAATCCGTCACAGCGACCCGGGGTCGGCGTGTCCGTACCCGCCCCAGGTTTGCCGATCAAATGCCCAGCACCACCATGTCAGATCCCCAGCACCACCATGTCAGATCCCCAGCACCACGGTGTCAGATCCCCAGCACCACTTTCGCAGTCGTGAAATAGATGACCAGCCCGGTCGCGTCCACCAGCGTGGTCACCATGGGCACGGAGATGACGGCCGGGTCGATGCGCAGTTTCTTCGCCAGCAGCGGCATGGTTCCGCCGATGGTCGCCGCCCAGGCGCAGATGATCACCAGCGCGATGCCCCCCACCACGGCGATCTTCACGCCCACGAACAGCGTGCCGATCACCATGCCGACCGCGGCCAGCATGCAGCCCAGCAGCAACCCGACCCGGCATTCCCGCCAGATCACGGCGAACAGGTCCGAGGCCCGGACCTCGCCGACCGCGCGCGCACGCAGGTGGTCGCGGCCTGGGCGCCCGCATTGCCGCCGGATCCGATGAGCAGGGGGATGAACAGCGCCAGGTGCGCGGCCTGTTCGAGGGTCGGCTCGAAGAAGTTGGTGACGGTGACGGTCGGGGTCGCGGCGACCAGCAGCAGCATCAGCCACAGGGCGCGGTAGCGGGCCAGCTGGAACACGCCCGCGGCCATGTAGTGCCCGGACCACGGGGTGGTGCCGGCCTGCCGGGCCATGTCCTCGGAATCGGCGGCCTCGATGACCTCGACGGCGTCGTCGATGGTGAGCAGGCCCACCAGGCGGTCCTCGCTGTCCACCACCGGCAGGTTGATCAGGTTGGCGCCCTGCAAGAGCCGGGCCGCCCGCTCCGCCGAGTCGGTGGCGCGCACCGAGACCGGTTCGGCCACAACCAGATCCGCGATCATGGCCTCCGGTGAGCCGAGCACCAGATCGCGCAGCTCGACCTGGCGGGCCGTTCCGTGAGAGGGTCGGAAGCCGGTGGTAGCGCGGCGGTTTGCCGTCGGATCATTTTCCGATCATTTTTCGCCGATCCGGTCGCCGCAGCCGTTGGGCAGGCGTCCGGGATGCCCTACTCTCTGCCTCTGTGCGTGTTTTGGTGCTAGAGGACGACCACCAGCTCTGCCGTGAGGTGACCGATGGGTTGCGCTCGGCCGGGTTCGCGGTGGACCTCGCCCAGAGCATCGCCGACGCGGATTTCAAGATCGCCATCAATCGCTACGACTGCCTGGTGGTGGATCGCGGCCTGCCCGACGGCGACGGCCTGGACCTGGTCGCCGGGGCGCGCAGCGCCGGGCACACGGTGCCCGCGCTCATGCTCACCGGCCGCGACGGGCTCGACGATCGGCTGGCCGGTTTCGAGCACGGCGCCGACGACTACCTGACCAAACCCTTCGCGCTGCCGGAGCTGGTGATGCGGGTGCGGGCGCTGTGCCGCCGCCGCGAACAGCCCACCGCGTCGCGAATCGCGGTGGCGGACATCGATATCGACCTGATGCGCCGCCGAGTCACCCGCGCCGGCATCATGCTGATGCTCACCCCCAAGGAGTTCGCGGTGCTCGAACTCATGGCGACCCGGCGCGGCAGCGTGGTGACCCGCACCGATCTCATCGAGTGCTGCTGGGACGAAATGGCCGAGCCCGCTTCGAATGTGGTGGACGCGGTGGTGGCGAAGCTGCGCCGCAAGCTCGGGGAGCCGAGCGTGATCGAGACCGTGCGGGGTACGGGATTCCTCATCGGCGGCGGGATCTCGTGAGCGCGCACCGCTCTCCCGCCGTGGCCCGGCTGAAACGGGCCCGCTGGATCATGACCGCGCTGGTCACCGTGATCACGGCGACGGCCGTGCTGGTGTTCGGCTTCGTGGCCGCCTCCATCGACGCCCACGCGCGCCAGACCCGGGCGCAGGATCAGGCCGAGCAGGTGGCGGGCGGGCTGGCCCGGGCCATTCAGCACGACGACAAGCAGGTGCTGGACCTGTCCACCGTCATCGACGACGAGCTGGCCAAGGGGTCGACGGCGGTCGTGGTGACAGTGCGCAAACCGGGCGAGCCGTGGAAGCAGGCGCACACCTACCAGCGTTCGCTCATGCCCGACGACACCCAGATCTCCACGCTCGCAACGCAAACCGAGGATCACGCCGACGGCCTGCTGTATCAGGGCAGCCGGTTCGCGGGCACCGACATCACCGGCCGCTCGGTGACGGTGGCGGGCGCCCCGGTGTTCTGGAACGACTGGGACAGCATCGTGGTCATCCTGGCCGGGACCGAGTCCATGGCCGACGCCGGGGCGCATCGAATCCTGGTGTGGGAGTTGATCGCCGGCGGTGGCCTGCTGGTCCTGCTGTCGGCGGCGGCCACCTTCCTGCTGTCGGGGCGCAGTCAGCGGCAGGCGTTGCGCATGCTGGACGAGCACGAGCAGTTCCTCGGCGACGCCGCGCACGAATTGCGTACGCCGCTCACCACATTGAAGCTGCTCACCGAATCCCGGCCCAAGCCCGAGGAGGTGCAGCAGACGCTGGCCGAGGCGCGCCGGCTCGCGGATCGGATGGCGCGCCTGGTGACCGGGCTGCTGGCCCGCGCCCGCATGCAGTCCGGTATCGCCGAACCCGAGCGCACCCTGCTCCGGCTGGACCAGCTGGCCGAGGCGGTGGCCGAGGAGGCCGCCGACGAGCGCATCGTGGTGACCGCGCATCCGAGCGTGGTGGTGGGCGATCCGCAGCTGCTGAGCCTGGCGATCCGGAACATGCTGGAGAACGGGCTGACCCACGGCGCGGTGAATCGGGCCGCGCCGGTCGAGGTGCATGTGGCGGAGGGGCGGGTCAGCATTCGCGACCACGGCCCGGGCGTCGATCCGGTCATGTCGGCCAGCCCGTTCAATCGCGGCGCGGCCGGGCGCAGCGGGCGCAATGGCATCGGGCTGGCCCTGGTCGCCTGGGTGGCGCAGGCGCACGGCGGCAATGCCTCCATCGAGCCCGCGGTCGGCGGCGGCACCATCGCCACGCTGTGGCTACCGCCCGCCGACATCACGGTGGGCAGTCCGGTCGCCGCGCACCGGTAGCGAAACCCGGTGCGCGGCCGGGGTTCACCCGGCGTCGAGCGGCTTGCGGCCGCTGATCGGACCCCAGAGGCCGATGAGCACGACCATGATCACCAGGGCCACGGTGATGACGGTGAACACCGCGCCCGGCCCGCGGCGGTCCAGCAGCGGCAGCAGCAGGAACGGCTGCACGGCCGTGCTCAGCTTGGACAGTGAATAGGTGGTGCCCGACGCGGTGCCGCGCACGCTGGTCGGGAAGGACTCCGGCAGATAGGTGTGGATGGCGTCGGAGAACACATTGCTGGCCAGGGTGAACAACCCGCCCGACACCAGGATCAGCGGCACGGCGGTGGCGAAACCGAAGACCAGGCCGAACACCGCCATCAGGGCGGCGCTGCCCATCACCAGGTATTTCCGTTCCACGCGCTCCATCAGCGGAATGGCCAGCAGCGAGCCCAGCGGGTAGCCGAGATAGGTGATGGCCAGGTATCCGAGGGAGTTCACCACCGTGAATCCCTTGTGCTGCAATACCAGGACGGCGAGGGTGCCGAACCCGTAGTAGCCGAAGACCTGCAGGATCATCACCGCGGAGAACAAGGTGGTGCGGCCCCGGAAGGGCCGGCGCAGGATCTCGGTGAAGGACACGCGCTGCCGGGTCCGGCCCGCCTCCCAGTACGGCGACTCCGGCATGTGCCGCCGCGCCACGAACACCAGCGCCGCGCCGAGGCCGCCGAGCACGAACAGCCAGCGCCAGCCGTCGATCCCGAGGGGCCGCAGCGGCACCAGCCAGCGGGCCAGGAAGCCGACGGCGGGGACCGCGCAGAAGCCGAGGGTGTAGGCGATGGCGATCATCCGCCCGCGCACCCGGGCGGGCATGGTCTCCGACAGGTAGGTGTCGGAGACCGTCATCTCCGCCCCGATGCCGAGACCGGCCAGCGCCCGGGTGGCCATCAGGAACCACACGTTCGGGGTGAACGCGCCCAGCAGCGTGAACCCCGCGTACAGGCCGATGTTCACCATGAACATGCGCCGGCGGCCGAACACGTCCGAGAGCCGCCCGATCACCAGCGCGCCCAGGAACTGGCCCGCGAAGGCCGAGGCCAGGATGCCGCTGAGCTGGTAGGTGGACAGGTGCAGCTGCTGCCGCAGCACGCCGGTGATGGTGCCGGCCAGGAACAGCTCGTAGAGGTCGAAGAACAGGCCCATGCCGACCAGGGCGACCAGCCTGTAGTGCACGGAACCCAGCGGCAGATCGTCCAGTCGCACCGGCGGACCGGTCCGGGCATCGCGGGCGTCACCGAATGTGGTCATCGCCCACACTTAACATTTCGGCGGGCGGACGGCCATGGTTGCGCGCACGATATATGGGTGGACGCGACGGGAGCGGGACTGGAATCACTGACCATGGTGCGACACGGCCAGAGCACCGTCAACGCGGCGCCGTACACCGGGTCGGAGGAATTCATCACGGGCACACGGGATGCCGACGTGCCGCTGACCGAGCTGGGCGCGGCGCAGGCGGCGGCGGCCGGGAGACGGCTGGCCGGGTTCGATCCGGGCTTCGACCTGGTGCTCTGCTCGCCGTACCTGCGCACCCGCGAGACCGCCCGCATCGCGCTCGTTTTCCTGTCGACGCCGCCCGTGCACTTCGACGAGCGGATCCGGGACCGGGAGCCCGGGGTGCTGTTCGGGCTCACCAGGATCGGCATTCAGCGCCGCTACCCGGACGAATTCCGGGCGATGCAGCGCTCGGGCGGCTTCTACCATCGCCCGCCGGGCGGCGAATCCTGGCCCGACGTCGCGCTCCGGCTGCGGGCCGTGCTCCGCGAAATGCACGGCCATGTCCTGGTTTTCACCCATGACATCGCAATCGTGCTGACCCGCTACATCTTCGGGGATCTGGACGAGGCCGAGATCAGCGCCCAGACCAGCGCCCAGGTCCGCAATGCTTCCATAACCCGTTGGGAGCGAGGCGATTCCGGGATGCGGCTCACCGCGTACAACGACACGAGCCACCTGGGCTGATCACCGCCCCGGGCATGTCCACCCGGGCTGACAGGATTCCGTTCCGAGGTGGAGTCGGATAGATCACCCCGGTGGCGCTCTCGCGCCTCGGGCGAGCGCCCGTTTCACCCGCGTGTCCACGCGAATTGCCCCGCGTCGACGCTGCCCGGCCGTCATGCGGGGCCGGCCTGGCGCATGTGAGAAGTCACAAGAGCGCCGAAAGCGCATTACTGTGCCTCACAGGAGAGATCGATCCGGCCGCTGGTACTCGCGGCATGCGTTAGCGTTTCAGGTCCCGGAAGGGGCGCAACCCGGGGGTGGAAGGGAGTCACGGATGTCCGTGGGAATTCCGGCCCGGGCGGGGCTCACCGTGTCGGGCAACCCGATATCGTCGCCGCTCAAGGATGTGCGCGGGCTCGCGCAGCACATGGTGGGGCATTTCGTCGAAACCGTCGCGCCGTGCGGGACGCTGCCCGGCGACGCCATTCACGGCGACGTCACCGCCATCACCCGCACCTGCCTGGAGCTGGCGGTGGGCATGCTGGACGGGCGCGACATTCCGGAGAAGACCAAGCGTTTGGAGGAGGCCGCCGCGCAGTGGGCGCGGGAGGGCATACCGATCGACACCATCCACCACGCCATCCACGAGGGCTTCAAGATCGGCTCGGAGCTGGTGATGGCCAATGCCATGGCCGGGCACGTGCGCCGCGAGGACGACGACGGCGATGTCACGCTGGTCATCGCGGCCGCCGACATGGACAGCATCATGGGCGGGGCCAAACTCGTGGTGGAGCTGCTGGACCGGATGACCTCCGCGGTGGCCATGGCCTATGTGCGGGAGCTGCGGTCGGTGGTGAGCGAACACCACACCGCAGTGCACACGCTCACCTCCGCGCTGCTGGGCGGGCACAGCACCTCCACCATGGCGCGCGAATGCGGGATCGAGATCGCCGAGACGTATCACGTACTGGCGCTGGCGATTCCCGAACATCCCGAGGAGCACTCCCCCACCGTGGACGGTGCGGTGGTGGCACGGCGCAAGCTGCGCCGGGTACAGGCCGAACTGGCCCACCGGTATCCCGACCGGGTGCTGTCGCTGCTGAGCGTGGACGGCGGCACGCTGCTGGTGCCGGTCACGGCGCTCGCGGACGAGCAGCTGGACGAACTGGTCGAACAGCTGTCGCGGGCGGCCCGGGTTCCGATCACCGCCACACTGGTTTCCGCTGCGCCGCAACAGATTCCGGATGCCGCCGACCAGGCGCACGAGCTGCTCGACATCGTGCACCGGCTGCGGCTGGTGCGCGGGCTGTTCCGCTTCGACGAACTGGCACTGGAATATCAGCTCACCCGGCCGGGACCGGGCCGCGATCATCTGGGGTCGCTGCTGGATCCGCTCGACGAGCACGCCGAGCTGCTGGAGACGCTGCAGTCGCACATCAGCAACAACCTGAACCGGCAGCGCACGGCGCGCATGCTGCACGTGCACACCAATACCGTGGACTACCGGCTCAAGCGGATAGGGCAGCTGACCGGGTTCGATCCCACCCAAGCGTCGGGGCTGTGGTATCTGCGTTCGGCGTTGGTGGCCCGCACCTATCAGGCGGCAGGCTGCTGACCTGCAGCGGTCGGCCCGCCCGTCGATAGTCGGCCGGCGGGTTCAGCAGTTGGTCGGTGCCGGCTCGCCGCGCAGGCGGGCATCCAGCCAGGCGAGCGCGGGCGGGAGACCGAGGACGGCGGCGGTGAGATGGTCGGGCACCGGAACCTGCACGCTCCACACCTGCGCGCCGGCCGCACAGTAGCGGTGCACGGTGTCCACCACGGCGTCCACGGGAATCAGGCCGTCGATGGGTGAATGCCATTCGAAGACAGGCATATCGGGGATGCCGGGGTACAGCTCCAGGCTGTTCTCCTCCACCACCGAGCGGGCCTGCGGGTCCTCGGTCATGACCGTCGACTTGGCGATATCCAGCGCGCCCTGGCCCGCACCGGCGGCCAGAATGTCATTGGTGCAGCTGTTGAGCAGCCGGTCGCGCACGGCCAGACCGTGCGCGTTGAGCTGGTCGGTGAGCGGGAATCGGTCCGGGTATTCGCGTTCCAGGCCCAGTCCGGCCGCCAGCGCCAGCCCGAAGGCCGGATGCCGGTTCATGCCCAGGGTTTCCAGCATGCTGACCAGGTTCATCGGCACGCCGCCCATGGCCGCGCCCGCGAGGTGCAGGTCGGGGGCGTAGGTGGCGGCCAGCGCCGCGGCCCACGCGGTGGCCATGCCGCCGCCCGAGTATCCGGCCATGGCGACCGGACTGTGCTCGACCCGCAGATCCGGCACCCGCTGCACGGCGCGGATGCCGTCCAGGGTGATCTGACCGCCGAGTTTGGCCGCGCCGTAGGCGAATCGGGGTCCGAGGTGGTCGGGCAGGGCCAGGGTCCAGCCGCGCTGCAGCAGCACGTTCCAGGCGGGGGCCTCGCGGACCACGAGGTTCGGGTCGCTGGTGTAGAGCGCGCGGGAGACCGCGCACTGCGCGCCGAGGCCGTTGATGATCTGCTGGTAGGACAGCACCGGCGCGTCCGGGCGGCGGTTGTGCGGGGACAGCACCGTGGTGGTGGCCGCGATGGGCCGGCCGGTGGAGTCGGTGGAGCGGAACTTGATCAGCGTGATATCGGTGTCGGGGAAGGTGGGCAGTGCGGGCATGGCGCGCACGGCGAGCACGTCGCCGGACTGGTGGTCGGCCAGATCGGCGGGGGCGGCGTAGAAGGGGTCCGGATCGGGCGCGGCGAGAAGTGGCTGTGCGGCAGCCGATCCCGCGGCGACGGTCAGCAGCAGCGCGCCGATCACCGCGATGGGAACACGAATCCTCATGCCGGGCAGCGTAGGAAGGCGCGGTGTGCCGGAACAGAGGGGAGGACGAACCTTCCGAATAGTCACAATGGGCATCGTGATCGTTTGTGAGCGCGTGTCCAGTCTGGGGTGCCAACATTTCTGTTCCAATGCGTAACAACTAGCCTCGCGCGGCGCTTGTGACATTTCCAAGGTCGAACCGGAACACGTTCCCGTGCAAACCAATCCAGTTACTTTCGGTTACAGAGACGCGCAGCCGCCGCAGGGGTCGGCTCGCGCGTCTCCCCGCCACTATTCGAGGAGCAGCACGCATGGCCGGCATCACCGAAGGCAAGGTTCTGTTCGACAGCATCGGGGAGGCGCTCACCCATCGCGTCACCGTGTACCTGGGCGGGCCCGACGAAGGGGCCGAGCTCACCATGGAATACGCGGCCACCTGGAAAGAGGCGTCGGACTTCACCGTGGCGGCCGTGCACGCCGGACTGGCCGTGACGGTGGACAGCCGGATCCGGCCGGGACTCCGCCGACTGCCCCGCTACGGATTCCGGCACTGAGATACCGTGCGCCCCAAGCGCATTCGGGCGGTGCTATTACCGCCCGGAGGCCGGGGCGAACGCGGAGGCGAGGGTATCCCAGGCCGGGCCCAGCTCGGCGGAGAAGTCCTCCCAGGCGTGAATTCCGCTCGGCTCGTAGTGCACGGTGGCGGGAATTCCCAAGTCGCTCAGTCGTTTCGCGAAATGCTCGGTGCAGACGCGGGCGCCGGCCTCCAGCACCACGCCGCCCCCGGCGGCCTCCAGGGCGGCGGGGATGTCGGGCGACTTCAGCACCTGGGTCAGATCGGGCAGGCCCGGGAGACCGGAGGCGGCCGACAGATAGATCACGGTGCCGCGCAGGGCTTCCGCCCAGACGGTGCTGTCGTGGATCAGCCAGTCGAAGGTGCCGGGCGGGCCCCACAGGTTCATGATGTTGCCGCCGCGCGAGGCGACGGTGAGCGCGGTGATCGCACTGCCGGAGGGGTCGATGGTCGAGTAGCAGCCGCTCAATCCGGCGACGGCACGGTAGAAGCCGGGGTGGCGGTGGGCGAGCATCATCGCGCCCTGCGCGCCCATCGAGACGCCCGCGATGGCCCGGCGGCCGTCGGAGTGCAGATAGGGCTCGATGGCGCCGGGTAGCTCGGCGGTCAGGAAGGTCTCCCAGCGGTTCCAGCCGAGCGCGGCGTCGGCATGCAGCCAGTCGGTGTACATGCTGCCGGTCGCGCCCGCGGGCAGGACCACGTCGACGGGCTTGTCCGCGAAGAATTCCGCCGCGTGCCCCTTGGTCAGCCAGTCGGACACGCCCTCGGCGTCCACCCCGTCCAGCAGATAGAGGGTGGGCCGGGGACCCGTGCCGGAGCCGTGCAGCACATCGAGAGCGACGTTGCGGCCCATGGCGGCGGAGGTGACCTCCACCCGCTCCCAGTTCGGGCCGAACTGATGCACCCGGGTCACATCCGCCGGGGAGGCGGCCCGGTACGGCATTCCGGCATGGGCGGTCGCGCCCAGCGGCGGGCACGCGAGTATCGCCAGCGCCACCGCGACCCCGGCGGCAGCCCGGGACCTCACGACTCCGCTCCCGTATCGGGAATCATCCGAATCATGTTGTGCGACAAGCTAACTCCTCACGCGGGGCGTGATATCCGAAGAACCCACCGAGCGGGTGCGAGGTTGGCCGCTCGGTGGGTCTTTCATCCGATGGGAGTGCAGTTGGGACTGCACCGGCAGTACATGTCTCGAACAAGCAGTCCTCGGCATGCGGGGGCAGGAGAGGACTTCTTACTCACCTCCAAAAACGGGAGTCCTGATGCGATTCCGATTCCGGCATCGACCGCGCAGTTCGGTGACTCGATACCCGAATCACAGCGAGCCTAACCAGGCTCGAACCGTGATCGGCAGGGCGCGAGCCACCTTCTGGAGAGTTCACAACAACGGGCGGCGCGGCCGTGGGATCGACCACAGCAGCGGTTATCCCCGCCGCGTCGCCTACTGGTCAATCCCCCGAAACGCGTTGTCAACCAGCCGTTTTCACCTCGAGAATCACGTTGACCAGCACATTGCCGCCGGGCCAGGTCCGTACCGGATTGTTTGGCCTAGACCATCCGGACCGATACCCAATCCGGATTCGATGCAATCGAGAGGAAAATCACGCGTGCAGTCGATGGGATATCCGAACCTGGCGGTCTCCGTCTTCCTGCACCGGGCTGGAACGTCGCCCTGAGCCGGCTCCGCCGCCTCGATCTGCTTCAGCACCATCTACTTCGCACTGCCCGAGAAGGCTTACGCCACCGCCCCGGTCGTCGAGGTCTACCCGATCGTGCGCGGCAGCTCCCCGGTCCTGGTCGTCGCCGCCTCCGCCATCGTCGGGACGACCATCGTATGGACCCGCTGGCTGGGCGTGGCCTTCCTCGCCTCCGGCGTCCTGCTGATCGCCGTCTCCCGAGCCCGGCCGGCCGCTCCGGGCATCACCGGCGGCCGCCGATCCGTCTTGTGGGGTCTCACAATCGGCTGCTGCGTAGCCTCCTACACACTCTTCGACGGTGTTGGTGTTCATCACGCCGCGCCCATTCCCTACCTCGTCACGGTCATGGGCGGCTCCGGAATTGCCCTGAAGGTCAAGGACATAGCCCGCGGCAACCATGCCGGCACGCTTTCCCTACGCTCACTTCCCCTCACCGCCATCGGTGGTGCGGCAATGCTCGGAGCCTTCGGTCTGACGCCGATCGCTATGACCCAGCTGCCGGTGGCGGTGGTGGCGAGCGCTCGAGAATCCAGCATTGTCGTGGGCGCGATTCTCAATCGAATCCTGCTCGACGAAAGGATTTCTCGACAAGGCGCGATCGGGATCGCAAGTGCATTAACAGGAACGGTGGTCATTGGATTACCGGCTTGAGAATTGGGCGTGACCCTTGCCGAATTATATTGCGATACTGGACAATTCGGATTCATTGAATGATCTTCGAGCGGTAGAATGGGGGTATGGATTGGGGTGGGCAAATCATCGATGACATCACCGCGGTGGACGCGGTCGGTGTGAGGCTGCACCCGACCTGGCTGTAATGCACCGGCCACCATGAGCGCCGTGCACCACATCACCGAATGGGCCCACCGCGGCGCCACCGACATCGAGAACCTGACATTGGCTTGCGATGCCTGTCACGCGATGATCCACGACGGGCCCGGTGGCTGGAAAACCGTTGTCATGCCCCCGGATTCCGAACACGCGGGTCGGACGGGTTGGATCGCGCCAGTGCATATCGACCCCTCCCGGACCCCGCAGGTCAACGACCGCCACCACGCCGGGGAGTTGATGGCCGCGAAGCTGGCCCAGATCCGCGACCGCACCCGCCCACCGGTGCGGTGGTGGTCACGTCCCTAACTCCCGGTCGAGCCTCACCGAAGGTGGGGCCCTTCGGGCTGCGTCCACACCGGCTGCTCGTGCCCAACCGGCGTACGCAGGGACGAGACAGCGTGGTTGCGTTGCCAGCCCTACCGGACTTGGGCTCACGCCAACCTGGGAACCGTTACCCGCCGATCCCGGCCCAGGGACTGCACGGATCACCTTCTACAGACACACCGACGTCAAGCTTCAAAAAGGTGGGGGCGGGAACGGGAGATCGGCCTCGCAAGCTCGGCACCCTCTCTCCTCCAGGCATCTTCGTCCTTTGATCTTTTCTCTCTTTGGTTTTGGTTCTTCGGCTTTTGTTTTCTGGTCCTTTGCCTTTCAGCACTTCCCGAACCAGTCGAGGCTCTGCCCGTGCGGGCGCGTATACGCCATCGGAACGCCGTTCGATGCAAGTACCAGGTGCACGTCTGCCGGTCCAGCCGGGAGTACATCGGTGCCGAAATCAACTACTCCCGGCGGCTCATTGGTAATCCACTCACATGGAAGCTGTCGCATCATCGCCGGGAAAGCCGCACGGTCGGCGCGGGCCAGATAGAGCAGGACAGCACTACCGAAAACGATGACGGGTATATCGGAAGGAGCCTCGTGGACCAGGTCCGCCAGGGCATTGCTGAGATCGCCCCGCACCAGATGCGGCGGGTTCTCCCGGGCGATGGCGGCGGCATTGCGCAAGCGGTCCAGGCGGTTTCGCTGTTCGGGCCAGACGAGAGATTCCAGCCAGCGCATGTCCTCGGGATCCCGGACATCGAGCGGGTTGAGGTCGATACCCGCGCGGTGCACGACGTTCGGTAGTTCGGTGGGCAGTGGCGGGTTGCCGGTGGTGGCGCATGGCAGGACGACGGTCGAGCGCCCGTCCCGGGGGTCGAGGGTGGGGCCGTCGTCGTAGGTGTAGCTGTACCGGTCGGGGTACAGGCACAGTCCGGCAGAGGCACCGAATTCTATGAGCGCCACCGGATCCGAGCCGTGCCGGGCGAGCAGCGGGAGCAGGGTCGCGGTCCGGCCCACCTCGTTGGTCTGGGTGCGACGGGTCATGGCGACATCCCGGACCCCGGGCCAGTTGGTGATCAGGAAGTCCTTGAACTCCTCGAATGGCCCCACCGTCACGCCCAGGTAGCGGGCCGCACCGAGGATCAGGTTGGGCTGGCGCTTGTGCACGGGCAGGGTGTCGATGAGGGCGAGAAGCTCTGCGGCCCCGGCGATTCCGAGGCACCAGTGCTCGTAGCAGGGCGAGTAGCCCTGTACCTCCTTCTCGGCGAATGCCCGGTATCGATCGGCGGTTTCCATCCTGCCTCCCCCACATCGGCTTTCACGAAAAAGGGCGTCCGCGGCAGTTGCCGGGACGCCCTTATCGATAGCACCTGTCAGAGCATGCAGCTCACGCAGCCCTCGACTTCGGTTCCTTCCAGGGCCATCTGGCGGATGCGGATGTAGTAGAGGGTCTTGATGCCCTTGCGCCAGGCGTAGATCTGGGCCCGGTTGACGTCGCGGGTGGTGGCGCTGTCCTTGAAGAACAGGGTCAGGGACAGGCCCTGGTCGACGTGCTGCGTCGCCGCGGCGTAGGTGTCGATGATCTTCTCGTAGCCGATGTCGTAGGCGTCCTCGAAGTATTCGAGGTTGTCGTTGGTCAGGTAGGGGGCCGGGTAGTAGACGCGGCCGATCTTGCCTTCCTTGCGGATCTCGATCTTGGACGCCACCGGGTGGATGGAGCTGGTGGAGTGGTTGATGTAGGAGATCGAGCCGGTCGGCGGCACCGCCTGCAGGTTCTGGTTGTAGATGCCGTGCTCCATGACCGACGCCTTCAGCGCGCGCCAGTCGTCCTGGGTGGGGATGTGGACGCCGGCGTCGGCGAAGATCTGGGCGACGCGGTCGGTCTTGGGCTCCCACGCCTGGTCGGTGTACTTGTCGAAGAACTCGCCGGTGGCGTACTTCGAGTCGGCGAAGCCGCCGAACGCCGAACCCCGCTCCATCGCAATCAGATTCGAGGCGCGGATCGCGTGGTAGGCGATCGTGTAGAAGTAGATGTTGGTGAAGTCCACGCCCTCTTCGGAGCCGTAGTGGACCCGCTCGCGCGCCAGGTAGCCGTGCAGGTTCATCTGGCCCAGGCCGATGGCGTGGGACTCGTTGTTGCCCTGCTCGATCGAGGGCACCGAATAGATGTGGGTCTGGTCAGACACCGCGGTCAGCGCGCGAATCGCGACCTCGACCGACTTGCCGAGGTCCGGCGAGTCCATGGTCTTGGCGATGTTCAACGAACCCAGGTTGCACGAGATGTCCTTGCCCACCTTGGCGTAGGACAGGTCGTCGTTGAACTCCGACGCGGTGGAGACCTGCAGGATCTCCGAGCACAGGTTGGAGTGGGTGATCTTGCCCGCGACCGGGTTGGCCCGGTTCACGGTGTCCTCGTACATGATGTACGGGTAGCCCGACTCGAACTGCAGCTCGGCGATGGTCTGGAAGAACTCGCGAGCCTTGATCTTCGACTTGCGGATCCGCTTGTCGTCGACCATCTCGTAGTACTTCTCGGTCACATTGATGTCGGCGAACGGCACGCCGTAGATGCGCTCCACGTCGTATGGCGAGAACAGGTACATGTCCTCGTTCTTCTTCGCCAGCTCGAAGGTGATGTCCGGAATCACCACACCCAGCGACAGCGTCTTGATGCGGATCTTCTCGTCCGCGTTCTCCCGCTTGGTGTCCAGGAACCGGTAGATGTCGGGGTGGTGCGCGTGCAGGTACACCGCACCCGCGCCCTGCCGCGCACCCAGCTGGTTGGCGTAGGAGAACGAGTCCTCCAGCAGCTTCATGATCGGGATGACACCGGAGGACTGGTTCTCGATCTTCTTGATCGGCGCGCCGGCCTCACGAATATTGCTGAGCAACAGGGCAACACCGCCGCCGCGCTTGGACAGCTGCAGGGCGGAGTTGATGGAGCGGCCGATCGACTCCATATTGTCTTCGATGCGGAGCAGGAAGCAGGACACCGGCTCGCCGCGCTGCTGCTTGCCCGAGTTGAGGAAGGTGGGGGTGGCCGGCTGGAAGCGGCCGTCCATGATCTCCTCGACCAGCTCGCGCGCCAGGGTCTCGTCACCGGCGGCCAGGGCCAGGGCCACCATGCACACGCGGTCCTCGAAACGCTCCAGGTAGCGCTTGCCGTCGAAGGTCTTCAGCGTGTACGAGGTGTAGTACTTGAACGCGCCGAGGAAGGTCGGGAACCGGAACTTCTTGGCGTACGCCTGCTTGAACAGCTGCTTGACGAACTCACGCGAGTACTGGTCGAGAACCTCGGTCTCGTAGTAGTTCTCGCGCACCAGGTAGTCGAGCTTCTCCTCCAGATTGTGGAAGAAGACCGTGTTCTGGTTGACGTGCTGCAGGAAGTACTGATGCGCGGCTTCCCGGTCCTTGTCGAACTGGATCTCGCCGTTGGGGCCATACAGGTTCAGCATCGCGTTGAGGGCGTGATAGTCCAGTCCCTCGGTCGCGGAGTCGCCGCTGACGGGGCGCTCTACGCGGGCAGTCTTTCCGACCGGTGCTGTTGTCGTTGCCAAAACAATCCCAATCCCTCTCGGACGCGCTCTACGTCCTCGGCAGTTCCCATGAGTTCGAAGCGATACAGGTACGGGACCCCTGCCTTACGTGAGATCACTTCTCCCGCATAGCAGTACGTATCGCCGAAGTTCGTGTTGCCGCTCGCGATCACGCCGCGCAGCAGGGCGCGGTTGTGCGGGTCGTTGAGGAACTTGGCCACCTGGCGGGGCACGAATTCCTTGTCGGATCGCTGCCCACCCAAAACGTGCCGACCTCCCCCGTAGGTGGGGACGATCAGCACGAAGGGTTGGTCGACGCGAAGCGAGTCAGCGGTGTGAAGCGGTATGCGAACGGCGGGCAGGCCCAGTCGTTCGACGAAGCGGTGCGTGTTCTCCGAAGCGCTCGAGAAGTAGACCAGATTCGGTGTCGCGCTGGACATCTCGGTCATCTCCCCTCCTTTCGATTCGGACGAACCTGCAGGAGGCCGCCGGCCCTGACCGGCGGCGCGGCGTCAGGCGACGGCGACGATGTCGGCCAGAGCCTTGATGCGGTCCGGGCGGAAGCCGGACCAGTGATCGTCACCGGCGACGACGACGGGGGCCTGCAGGTAGCCCAGGGCCATGACGTAGTCGCGGGCTTCGGGGTTCTCGGAGATGTCGATGACGCTGTAGTCGACACCAGCCTTGTCGAGGGCGCGGTACGTGGCGTTGCACTGGACACAAGCGGGCTTGGTGTAAACGGTGATGGTCATTGGTATCCCCTTCTCCTTAGCCTTTGATCTGTCTGCAGTGCACGGCTCAAACAAGATCCACGTAGTAAGTGCGCAAACCCCTGGAAGTGGAACCGAAGCCCCTGGTCGCTCGGTGAATTTCGAGGTGTTCACCTAGTGGCCTTCCAGCTCCCAAGACACTACACCTAGTGGCCGACAGATTCATACAACACGACATGTTGCGACTCACAAAGGTGAAATTCCGGTGTCGTAAGTACCTGGACACTCGATTCGCAACTCGACACGACTGCGACGCACATCACAATTTCGGCATTCAGTTCATTTCCAGCAAACACACCATCACCGCTGATCAACACCCATCCCACGAGTCACAGCAGACTCGAGCGACCACCCGGTTTGCCACCCGGCCGAGCCCTGCCCCAATTCCAGGGTCCCCCGCTCCGCTCGGCGTGTCGCGGCGTTTGTGCCCGCTCTACCGGATGGTGAAGGACGCGCCGTCGATCGGACCGGGCGTCAGCAACCGATTGGTGGCCGCGATCCCGTAGGCGTCGGCGTCGTAGGCCGCCAGTGGCAGACCGTCGATGGTGATGTCGGTGAAGGTGATCGGATCGAAACCGGGCAGCGCGCCGCTGAGATGGCCCTCGACGATGATCTCCGCGGTATGGGCGGGCACCGGAGAGGCGGAGACCGTGGTGCGGGACCACTTCGCGGTGCGGTTCTCCAGCGTCATGACGTAGCGCCCGCGGTCCCAGCTGACCACCGAATGCATGGTGTCGCCAGGCCGGACCACCACGTCGTCGTAACTCACCGGCGCGTCGGGATAGCGCTCCCACCAGCCGTCGACCTGCGTATCGGGGGTGCAGGCACCACCGAAGAGACCGAGCGAGCACAGGCCGTCCGCGGCCGCGCCCAGCAGGTCGGACAGCTTGCCCCCGGCGTTCATGACCGTCCCGGCCAGGTCCGGATCGGCGTACGCCAGGCCCGCGGCGGCGGATTCGACCTGCAGACCCGGCAGGGCCGCGTACACGGCTACGTCACTGGCGCACAGGGATTCGACGCCGGTCTGCACGAGCGGGAGTGCGACCTGATTGTCGAGCCCGGCGGCGCCGTTCAATCCCACCCAGGGCACCACGCGCTGCAGGATGCCCGGATCGAGACAGTCCACCCGCGGCTGCACCCAGGTGGCGCTGACCTCCCGGAACTCCCCCCGCACCACGTACCCGGCCCAGTTGCCCAGGTAGAGACGGACATACGACTCGGCCGCCGCGTCGGCCGCATTGACCACCACCGAGGCGGCGGAGACGGCCAGGGTAACCGCCATGAAACAACGGCCTAACACAGTGTTGCCCGTTGATAGCTTCATGGTGTGACGGTAGCCCGATTTGTCCGAGAAAAGCTACAGGCCACGACTCAAAAGCCGTGGCCTTGTGCTGAATTCAGCGAGTAATCACTGCGTATGCCGAGTGTTCGCCCGAGCTGTCAGACGTTCGCCCGCGCGTTGGCGGTCTCCGCCAGCAGGTGCACGGTGGCGGCCAGCTGGGTCAGGGCCTCCGCATCGTCGGCCGGGTGGGTCTCACCGAAGCGCTGGCCGATGACGCCGAAGTTCAGCGACGCCGCCTCGACCACCTTCGCACCGGCCACGCCGAGCGCCTTGACGGCGTCGTCGTGCGACCACTTGGCGGCGTTCGGGCTGATCGACGCGGAGATGACCGCGGCCGGGAAATCCTTGAGCGCGCCCGCGCCGTACGGACGGGAGGCCCAGTCGATGGCGTTCTTCAGCACGGCCGGCAGGGTGCCGTTGTATTCGGGGGTCACCAGCAGCAGCGCGTCGGCGGCGCCGACGGCGTCACGCAGCGCCTGTGCGGTGGCCGGGACCTTGCCCTCGGCGTCGACGTCCTCGTTGTAGAAAGGAATCTCACCGAGTCCCTCGTAGATCGCGAGCTCGACGCCCTCCGGGGCGGCCTTCGCGGCGGCCTCGGCGAGGCGGCGGTTGATCGACGCGGCGCGGAGGCTGCCGACCAGAACGAGAATGCGGGTCTGCGACATGATGATCACTCCAAGGGTTACTGACTCAGCAGCGGAACTTTCGATAGACTGTAACCGGACTGCAGTCCGCTTACATTCCCGGGTAGGAGCAGAGAGCCTGTGACACGCGACACCTCACCGGATGAGGTCGTTCCGGCCCTGCCGAGCATCGCGCTGCCGATCGAACCCGTCGGCACGCAGCGGCCGCCCGCGCACTCGGTGCCGCTGCTCATGCCCGGCAGCAGCCATGAGCGCAGCGACGCCGCCCGCAACCGGCAGCTGCTGCTCGATGCCGCCGAACAGCTGGTCCGCGAGTGCGGCGCGGACGGCGTCACCATGGACGCGGTCGCCAAGCTGGCCGGCGTCGGCAAGGGCACGGTGTTCCGGCGCTTCGGCAATCGGGCCGGGCTCATGCTGGCACTGCTCGACCAATCCGATCAGAAACTCCAGTGGGCCTACATGTTCGGGCCGCCGCCACTGGGCCCGGGCGCGCCGCCCGTGGAGCGGCTGATCGCCTTCGGGCGCGCGCGCCTGGCCCTGGTCGAGGTGGAGGGCGACGTGCGCAAGAACGCCGACATCGGCGGGCAGTACTCCGGCCCGCCCTACAACATCGCGAAAACCCATGTCGCCCTGCTGCTCCGGCAGGCGGGCGCGCCCGGCGACATCTCGCTGACCGCCGACACGCTGCTGGCCAGCCTGGACGCCGGGCTGGTGCTGCACCAGATCCGCGAACTGCGCTACACCCTGGACCAGGTGGGCGATCACTGGGAACACCTGGTCCGGCAGGTGACCGCTCCCGTCGGTCAATAGAGCCGCAGGCCGTTCAGTAGAGTGTGGCCATGGGGAACCTGCGCGCACAGATCATCGCCGAATTGGGCGTCCTGCCGGACATCGAACCGAAAACCGAAGTGCGGCGGCGCATCGACTTCCTCAAGGATTATCTGCGCTCCACGCCCGCGACCGGTTTCGTGCTCGGCATCAGCGGCGGCCAGGACTCCACCCTCACCGGTCGCCTGTGCCAGCTCGCCGCCGAGGAGCTGCGCGCCGAGGGCCACGTCGCCACCTTCGTGGCCGCGCGCCTGCCCTATGGCGTCCAGTTCGACGAGGAAGACGCCCAGATCGCCCTGCGGTTCATTCAGCCCGACCGGTCGGTCGTGGTGAACGTCAAGCCCAGCGCGGACGCCGCCGCCGGAGAAGCCGCTCTCGGCATCGTGGAACTGCACGAGGAGCCCCGCCTGCGAGACTTCGTGCGCGGCAACATCAAAGCCCGCGAGCGCATGCTGCTGCAGTACGCCATCGCCGGTCAGCTCAACATGCTGGTCGTCGGCACCGACCACGCCGCCGAAGCGGTCACCGGCTTCTTCACCAAGTACGGTGACGGCGGCGTCGACATCACCCCGCTGACCGGTCTCACCAAGCGTCAGGGCGCGGCGCTGCTACAGGAACTCGGCGCACCGCCGAGCGTCTGGCAGAAGGTCCCGACCGCCGACCTCGAGGACGATCGCCCCTCCCTTCCCGACGAGGAAGCCTTGGGCCTCGAGTACTCCCAGATCGACGACTACCTCGAGGGCAAGCCCGTCGCCCCCGAGGTCTCCGAGCGGGTCGAGACCATCTTCCGGAACACCCGCCACAAGCGCACCGTCCCGGTGACCCCGCTCGACACCTGGTGGAAGTAGCCCGCTCCGGACCTCGTGCCCGCTGCGCTCACGCGCAGTGGGCACATCTGTGAATCGAGCAGCGGGCGCTGCTCATTTCTGATCCGCGTCCTCGATGAGGCGGCGGTGCAGCTCGGCCGTCATGGCGTGAATGGCCCGGGTCAGTTCGGTATTGGTCTTGAGCTCGAGTTCCTGCTCCTGGAAATCGTGATCGGCCTTGGCCTGCTGGAAATCGGCCTGGCGGTTCTGGCCGATCATGACGAAGGTGGACAGGAAGATCGCTTCCAGGGAGACCACCAGGGTCAGGGTGGGCCAGGGGCTCTTCTCGAGGAAGATCATCCACACCGCGAAGCCGATCGCGTGGATGTAGACGAAGGGCATCGAGCCCGCGAACTTCGTGATCCAGTCGGCCACGCGCAGCTGGAGACTGGCGGCACGATCCTGCCGCACTTTCGCGACGGCGGGGTGCTGGGGCCGGGGGGCGTGCGTCATTCGGATCGGTCTCCTGGCGAGGCGTGCGGGGACCGGCGAATGTTAGCGCCCGGCAGTGAAATTCGCGGCGGCGCGGCGCTGCGCCGCGGGTCAGCCGCCCGCGAACGGGGGCAGCACGTCCACGCGCGGGGAGAGCGGGGTGGCCGCGTCGCGGGTGAGTTCGTCGCCGATGAGGTAGGCGCAGACCTTCAGCATGGGGTCCAGCTTCGGGCCGTAGACCGCCGAGAGGGTGGTGCGCAGGTCGGCGACGGTGGCCCCGGACGGCAGGTCCAGGGTTTCCTTTTCCTTGCCGACCGCATCGGCGATCGCGGCGAAATAGCGGACCTCAACCACCGATGGCTCCCATCGTTCGTTCGGGCGGAACGAAGCCGGCGGCGTCGATGCCGTGCCCGGCCGATTTGTTCCACATGGCGCCGCGCCACAGTCCGGCGATATCGGCGTCGGTCGCGCCGGACCGCAGCGCGGCGCGAATGTCGTACTCCTGGTCGCTGAACAGGCAGGAGCGGATCCGGCCGTCGGCGGTCAGGCGGGTGCGGTCGCAGTCGGCGCAGAACTTGCGGGTCACGGTGGCGATGATGCCGACCGTCGCCGGCCCGCCGTCGACCAGCCAGCGTTCGGCGGGCGCGGAGGGATCCTCGCGGCCGGTCTCGGTCAGGTCGAAGCGGGTGCCGAGCACGTCGAGGAGTTCGGCGGCGGTGATCATATTGGCGCGCGCCCACTCGTGGTCGGCGTCCAGCGGCATCTCCTCGATGAACCGCAGCTCCGCGCCCTCGTCCAGGCACCACTGCAGCAGATCGGCCGCGCCGTCCAGGGTTTCGCGCATGAGCACCGCGTTCACCTTGAGCGGGGCGAGCCCGGCCGCGATGGCGGCGCGGATCCCGGCCAGCACCGAATCGAGGCGATCCCGGCGGGTGAGCCGGTGGAAGCCGTCGCGGTCCACGGTGTCGAGCGAGACATTGATGCGCCGCAGCCCGGCCGCGGCCAGTCCGCGCGCCCGATGCTCGAGCCCGACGCCATTGGTGGTCATGGCGAGCGGCGTATCCGGCAGCGCCGCATGGCAACCGGCGACGATGCTTTCCAGATCGCGCCGCATGAGCGGTTCGCCGCCGGTGAATCGCACCTCGTGCACACCCAGTTCGCGGACCGCGAGCGTCACCAGGCGGACGATCTCCTCGGTGGAGAGCAGTTCGTCGGCGGGGATGGGTGGCAGGCCCTCCTCCGGCATGCAGTAGGTGCAGCGCAGCGAGCACTTCTCGGTGATGGATACCCGCAGGTCCCGCGCGACCCGGCCGAAACGGTCCAGCAGCAGGGGCGTGTCCGGGCGTCCGTCCATCGCGGGCCGCCCGGTTCGCACAGCGGGCATACCCATCGCGACCACGGTCATGGCACCATTATTGCCGGGACCGCAAGTGTTCGTAGATTCCTACGAGGCGAGCCCGGCGAACAGCCGGTCACGGCCTGGAGGATCCACCCGCGTATAGGCTCACCGGCATGAGTTCCCGGCACGCGCTAGCCCCGGCCCGACCCGTCGATGACCACCGCCGACGCATCGAGGATGTGCTCCGGCCGCTGGCCGGGCGCTCCGCCCAGACGGTGCCGATGGACCGGGCGCTGGGGCGGCGGCTGGCCGTGGATGTGTACGCGCCCCTGGATCTGCCGGTGTTCCGGAACTCGGCCATGGACGGGTACGCGGTGCTCGCGGAGTCGGTGGCCATCGTCCCCGCGACCCTGCCGCTGGTCGGCGTAGTCGCGGCCGGGAACACCGAGCAGCTGACGCTGCCCGCTGGCAGCGCCGTCAAGGTGATGACCGGTGCACCCGTGCCGCCCGGGGCGGACTGCGTGGTGCCGGTGGAGCACACCGAGTCCGACGGCGTCACCGTGACGATCCGAACCAGCCGTGCCAGAGGCGATTTCGTGCGCGAGCCGGGCACCGATGTGCGCGCCGGGCAGTTGCTGGCGGCCGCGGGCACCCTGCTGCGGCCCCGGCACATCGCGGCGCTGGCGGCGGTCGGGCTGGGCGAGCTGTCGGTGCGGCGACCCGTGTACGCGGCAGTCCTGACCACCGGTGACGAACTGCGGCCCGCCGGGGCGACCCTGCTGCCCGGCCAGATCTTCAACTCGAACGGCATCGCACTGGCCGCGGCCCTCACCGACAACGGTGTCGAGGTGGTGTCGGTGGCGCATTCGACCGACGACCACGAGGAGTTCCGGGCCCGGCTGGCCGAGGCCGTGGCGCAGGCCGATGTGGTGTTCACCTCCGGCGGCGTCTCCATGGGCGACTTCGAGGTCGTCAAGGAGGTGCTGTCGGCGCGGGGCGGCGAATTCGGCGCGGTGGCAATGCAACCCGGCGGCCCGCAGGGGCTGAGCATGGTGGACGAGGTGCCGGTGCTGAGCTTCCCGGGCAATCCGGTGAGCACCATGGTGTCCTTCGAGGTCTTCGCGCGGCCCATCCTGCGCGAGCTGGCGGGCCTGCCCGCGCTGCCGATTTCCGAACTGCCACTGCTGGAACCGGTCCGGTCCCCCGCCGGGAAGCGGCAGTTCCTGCGCGGCAAGCTCGCCGAGGGCGGGGTGGCGCTGGTGTCGGGCCAGGGCTCACATCTGATCGCCGCCATGGCCCACGCCGATGTCCTCATCGATGTTCCGGCCACCGCGACCGAGCTGCCGGCGGGCACGATTGTCGAGGTCCGGCCGCTGTGAACGACACGTTCTCCCTGTGCCAAGGTGGTTGCCATGAGTGAGTTGTCGCATGTCGACCGTGAAGGTCGCGCCCGCATGGTCGATGTGAGCGCGAAGGCCGACACCGCGCGCATCGCGGTCGCCGCGGGCGAACTGCAGACCACCGCGGAGGTCATCCGGCTGGTCCGCGCCGACGACATGCCCAAGGCCGATGTGCTCAGCACCGCGCGCATCGCCGGCATCAACGGCGCGAAGAAGACCTCCGAGCTGATTCCGCTGTGCCATCAGCTGGCGCTGTCGTCGGTGACCGTGAACTTCGGTTTCACCGACACCACCATCACCATCGAGGCGAGCGCCAAGACCAAGGGCCCGACCGGCGTCGAGATGGAGGCGCTGACCGCGGTCGCGGTCGCGGGCCTCACGCTGCACGACATGGTGAAGGCGGTGGATCCGGCCGCCACCCTGAACGGGGTGCGGCTGATCACCAAAGAGGGTGGGAAGCACGGGCATTGGGTGCGGCCGGAGGCCGAGGCCCACCACGGCGAGCACCACCACCGGCACGAGAAGCACGAAAAGACTGCTGCCGCAACGACTCCGCTCGCAGGCACGGGCCGGACGGCCACCGTCGTGGTCGCTTCGACCGGGGTCGCCGCCGGTAGCCGCGAGGACACCACCGGCCCCGTTCTGACCGAATGGCTGGGCGCGCAGGGCTTCTCGGTGCGCGGGCCGCTGGTGTTCGCGGACGCGGATATCGCCTTCGGCCTCGCGAATGCACTGTCCACCGAGCCGGATCTGGTCATCAGCACGGGCGGCACGGGGGCCTCCCCCACCGACGCCACCCCGGAGGCGACGCTGGCCCTGCTCGATCGGGAGCTGCCGGGCGTGGCCGACGCCATCCGCCAGGCGGGCACCGCCAAGTTCCCGCTCGCCGCGCTCAGCCGGGGCGTGGCGGGCCTGGCCGGACGCACCGTGATCGTCAATCTGCCCGGTTCGCCGGGCGGGGTGAAGGACGGCATGGCCGTACTGACACCGCTTCTCGAACATCTGCTGGCCCAGGTGGCCGGAGGAGGCAGCCATGAGTGAACTGCTGGCCCGGATCAGCGATCAACCGCTGGATCCGGCCGAGGTGGAGCGGGCGGTGAGCGGGCCGGAGCACGGCGGCATCGTGGTGTTCACCGGCAAGGTGCGCGATCACGATGGCGGGCAATCGGTTTCGGCGCTGGAGTACTCGGCGCACCCGCAGGCCGAGGAGTTCCTGCGCAAGGTGTGCACGGAAGTCGGCGAGTCCTCCGGACTGCCGGTGGCGGCCGTGCACCGCATCGGCCCCCTGACCATCGGCGATCTCGCGATCGTCGTCGCCGTCGCCGCGCCCCACCGCGCCGAAGCCTTCACCACCTGCGCCGAACTGGTCGACCGCATCAAGCACGAGGTCCCCATCTGGAAGCGCCAGATGTTCACCGACGGCCTCTCGGAATGGGTCAACGCCTGCGGGTGATCCGGCCGGCAAAGCGTCGATCGATCGTCAGGCTGGGCAGCGCCGGCGCCGCGAGGCTTTGTCCGATTCGCCCAAACGTCGTGGTGGCGGAGTACGGCGTTTTGTCCTCGGAACCAGCGTGTGCGGCGGCTCCCGTACGTCACAGTGGGCACAGTGATCAGCGACGACGGGAGGCGACCATGAGCGAAGCCGGCGGCCGGATCGTGCTCGGCCCGCACCAGTACGGCAAGGCCGAGAACCGGGTGGTGCGCATCTACCGCGATACCGCCCGGCACGAGATCCGGGACCTGAACGTGTCCTCGTGTCTGCGCGGCGCGTTCGACGACGCGCACACCGTCGGCGATCAGGGCGCGGTGCTGCCGACGGATTCGCAGAAGCAGACCATCTACACCTACGCCAAGCTCCACGGCGACGGCAGCATCGAGGAGTACGGGCTGGCACTGGGCCGGCATTTCGTCGACGACATCGAGCCCGTGGATTCGGCGCGTCTCGAGATCGAAGAGTATGCGTGGCAACGGGTTCCGGTCGGCGGCAGCGGGCACGACCACACCTGGACGCGGGTGGGGCCGGAGGTGCGGATCGCGGCGATCACCGTGAGCGGGACCGGTACGGACCGCCGCGAGTGGGTGATCGGGGGCGTCAAGGATCTGGTGATCCTCAAGTCCACGGGTTCGGAGTTCGCGGGTTTCCTCGAAGACCCGTTCACCGTCCTCGAACCCGCCTCCGACCGGATCCTGGCCACCAGCCTGATCGCCCGCTGGCGCTTCGCCACCCCACCCGAGGACTGGGATGCCGCCTACCACGGGATCCGCGCCGTCATGGTCGAGACCTTCGCGATCCTGCACTCGAAGGCCCTGCAGCAGACCCTCTTCGAGATGGGCCGGGCCGCGCTGGCGGCGTATCCGTGCCTGGCGGAGATCCGCATGTCGGCCCCCAACAAACACCACTTCGCCTATGACACAGACCGTTTCGGCGTCCCGAACCAGGGCGAGGTCTTCCACGCCGACGACCGCCCCTACGGCCTGATTCAGGCGAGTGTGCTGCGCGAGGGCGCCCCGGACGCCGGAACCGCCTGGGATCCCTACACCGGCGCGGTCTGACCGGCCAGCGTGCGCACCGCCAGATACAGATCCAGCCGATCGTCGAGCCGCCTGAGATCGCGCCCGGTGAGCTCCTCGATCCGGCCGATCCGATAACGAACGGTATTGAGGTGCAGGTGCATTCGATCGGCCGCCTGCCGCCACGAGCCTTCGCACCCGAGAAACACCTCCAGGGTCTCCAGCAGTCCGGCCCCGTGCCGCCGGTCGTACTCCAGCACCGGACCCAGTACGCGTTCGGCGAATCGCCGCTGGAGGCCGCCGGGCACCGCGGTGAGCAGGCCGACGGCCGAATCGATATCGGCTACCCGCAGGCTGACTGGTTCTGCGGCGTTGCGGGCCGCGGTGGCGGCGGCGGCCGCCGCGCCGATCGCACCCGCCAGGGTCTCCTCCGGCTGCCGGGCGCCCACACCGACCGCGATCCGAATCTCGGTGAGCGCCGGTGTGATTCGCCCGAGACGGCGGACCACCGCGGCCGCGATGCCGTCCTGGGTTCCGGCCGTCACGCCGACCAGCCTGCCTTCGCGGTCGATCGACGTGGCGATATCCGGCAGGGCGTCGTGCAGGGCCGCGCGTACGGTCGGCAGTCCGGCGGACGAATCGGCCCAGGTCGAAACCTGCTGCGGTGCCACAGGTCCCGCACTGTGAGCCGGTGCCCCCGCCCGTTCGATGGCGCCCGAGACACCCCCGGGCAGCGGTCGGCGCTGCGGCGCATCCGGTTTCCGTGAGCCGGTCAGCCCATCGGCGGCGTGGACCTCGCAGACGAGAGCCACCTCGCACCGGTCCGCCCGTTCGGTGAACGGCACCGGAAAGCGGTCGGCCAGTTCCCAATCCAGGTGCTGCCGGTCGGCGCGACGCTGCCGATACAGCTCCGCCACGGCCGCCAGATCCGCGCCGAACGGGTCGAGTTCCGGGGCCGACGGGCGGATCACCAGGTACCAGGCGGTAATGCGGTCGCCCGCACCGACCTGGAGGACTCGCATCGCTCCGGTGGTGACCGCGGGCAGGCGCGGCGCGGTGAGCGCGGTGGCGACGATGCGATCGATGTCCGGCTCGGCCAGGTCCTCGGTGCCGGCGATGACCGTCCCGGTCGAGGTCAGGATCCAGGCCGAAACCCGCTGTTCCGCCGCGCAATCCGCGACCAGGGTCTCGATACCCGTCCCGGCGGCGACCGCGGTCAGCAGCCTGCGCTGCCGGTCGGCGCGCGATTGCACCCGCCGCCAGCGCACCTCCGCCGCCTGCTCGGCCAGGTACTCGATGATCCGGCTGAACGGCACGCTCTGCGGTGCGGACAACAGCGGCAATCCGTGCCGGCGACAGGCCTCGACCACGTCCTCGGGCACGTGCCCGTGCAGCGCCTGCCCGGCCACCACGCCGGCGACCCCGGCACCCGCCAGCAGGCCCACATAGCGGTCCGCGTCCGTCGCCTGCTGCCGCCACACCAATCCGGTACACACCAGCGCGCCCGGTGTCACGAAGGGCCGGGGGTCGGGCATGTCCGTCGCACAGACCCTGGCGACCGGCCGATCCAGTTCCCCCGCGTCCCCGTGCAGCAGCCGCATCCGCAACTGCGGCGCATCGAGAATGTCGCGCACCCGCACAGCGCACCTCCCGTGGTCGGTCCGGATAGTCCGTCACGGTAGGAGGCTGTTATTTCCACGCGGTTTCCGGCGTGCTGCGGCGGGCTCACAGCCGGTCGGTAGGGTGGTCGCCGTGAGCCGCCGCATTCCAGTCCTGATCGTGGCCGGATTCCTCGGCGCCGGGAAGACGACGCTGCTCAACCGGCTGCTGCGGACCCGGAGCACGCGAATCGGAGTGGTGGTCAACGACTTCGGCGCGGTCAATATCGACGCCATGCTGGTGGCCGGGCAGGTCGACGCCATGGTCTCGCTGGGCAACGGGTGCGTGTGCTGCGCGGTGGATGTCAGCGAACTGGACGACCTGTTCGACCGGCTGGCGCATCCCAGGCAGAAGATCGACGTCATCGTGGTGGAGGCCAGCGGACTGGCGGAGCCGCGCAATCTCATTCGCATGGTGGTGAACAGCGACAATCCGCGCATTCGCTATGGCGGGCTGGTCGAGGTGGTCGACGCCGAGCACTTCCCCGCGAGCCGCGAACTGCACCCGGAACTCGCGACGCATCTGCGGATGGCGGATCTGGTGGTGCTCAACAAGGCCGACCGCGTCGAGCCGGCCGCGCTGGAGCGGCTGCGGTCGGAGATCACCGGCCTGGTCGGTCAGGTCCCGGTGTATCCGACCAGCCATGGGCGCGTCGACCCGGGCCTGCTGTTCGACGTCCCCACCCGCGAACCGCACCGGCCGCGGGTCGGTGAACAGCTCAGCTTCGACGAGCTACTGCTCGACGAGCACACGGATGACGGGCACGGAGACCACCGTCATGAGCATGGAGACCACTGCCACGAGCACGGCGGGGACTGCCGCGACCACCGGCACCTGCACGACGCCTACGACAGCGTCTCCTTCACCTCCGACACCGACCTGAATCCGCGCGAACTCATTGCGCTACTGGAGGATCCGCCCGCCGGCCTGTTCCGCGCCAAGGGCGTGCTGGCCTTCGCCGTCCCCGACGACCCGCGAAAGTTCGTGCTGCACATGGTCGGCCGCCACATCACCATCGAGCCCACCGCCTGGACCCGTCACGAACCCCGGGTCAGCAACCTGGTCCTCATCGGCTCCGGCCTCGACGCCGGCGACGTCACCGCCCGCCTCCGCGCCACCGCCCATCTCGCCGGCGACCCCCTCGACGACCACGCCCTCCTCCCCGTCTGGCGCTACGTCGCCGACGACGACGCGCTTGTCGGCGAGGGCTGATTCCGCCTCGAGCTCTGCCCGCAGCTCCGCGACCTCGGCCGCCAGTTCGTCCCGCATCTGCTCGCGTTCGGCGAGGGCGGCCCGCATGGTCTCGACGCTGTCGTTCATCGCGGCCAGCCGCTGGTCGGCGCCCCTGAGCAGCCACTCCACCACGTCCCGCCGGCCGACGGCGGCGCTGGCGGCCTGGACCCACCCGACCACGTAGTCCACCCACTCCTGCGGCTTGGGCATGTCCTTGGGCTCGTCCCAGCCCTTGCGCTGGGCGGCCTTGGTGGACAGCACCAGCCCCGCCCGCTTCCCGCGCCCGGGCGAATTCAGTTCCGCCAGGGACAGTTTCCCGGCGCTGGTCACCACCGCCGTGAACCGGTACTTCCCCGCCAGGTGCATGCGCAGCTCGGCGGTCCCCCGCCCATCGGAATCCATGGCCCCCAGCCACGGCCCGTCCGCCGCCTCGATGATGGCCGCCAGAATTTCCAGCTGCCCCACCCCGCGCCGCAGCCGCGCCGCGGCCGTCCGCAGCGCACCCGGCGTGGCCGTCATCTGATCCCAATGCATGCCCCGAACATAGCCCCCGCCGCACCCGCCGCCGTGTTCGACTGGCCCGGTGAGTGATATGCCCGACCATCCGAATATCGAGCCGGCCGTCCGGTATCACCGAGCCGTCGCGGCCGGCGCCACCAACGCAACTACGACTGCTATGTCACGAAGTTCTGACCGTTCCGGGTGATTCGTGCCATAGCCTGGCGGCGTGCGAGTTGTGGAGCCTGGCGGCGTGCGAGTTGTGGTGGCGAATCGTGGTGAGGTCGCGGTCCGGGTGGTGCGGACGGCCCGGGAGCTCGGATATGTGACGGAGGTCCTGCACACCGCCGAGGACAGCGGAAGTCTGGCGGTCCGGCTGGCCGACCGGGCGCTCGTGCTGCCGGGCAGCGGCGCGGCGGGATACCTCGATGTCGAATCCGTGGTGCGGGCCGCGGCCGCCTGCGGACCGGGCGCGCTCGTGCACCCGGGGTACGGATTCCTCAGCGAGAGTGCGGAGTTCGCGGCGGCCTGCGCGGCGGCGGGGCTGACCTTCGCCGGGCCCGCACCGGATGTGCTGCGCATCTTCGGGGACAAGGTCGCGGCACGCGAGGCGGCCGCGCGGGCCGGGGCGGCCGTGCTGCCCGCGACCCGGGCCGGAGCCGGAACGGACGAGATCGCCGCGCTGCTCGCCGAACATCCCGGCGGCGTCATGGTGAAGGCCGCCGCGGGCGGCGGCGGCCGCGGCATGCGGCCCGTGACCGAGGCGGCGCTGCTGGCGGAGGCCGTCGAACGCTGCCGGGCCGAGGCCCGCGCCGGATTCGGCGACGACAGCGTCTACGCCGAAGCCCTGGTCGACCGGGCGCGGCACATCGAGGTGCAGGTGGTGGCCGACGGGCTCGGCGCGGTGGCGCTGGGCGACCGCGATTGCAGCGTGCAGCGGCGGCGGCAGAAGCTCATCGAGATCGCGCCCGCGCCGGAACTGCCCGCGGCCGTGCGGGATCGGGTGCAACGGGAGGCGGTACTGATCGCCGAGGCCGTGGGCTGCCGGGGCGTCATCACCGTGGAGTTCCTGGTGGACGGCACGAATGTCTGGTTCCTGGAGGTGAATCCGCGCCTGCAGGTCGAGCACACCGTGACCGAGGCGGTGACCGGCGTGGATCTGGTCGCGCTGCAACTGGACCTGGCACAGGGCCGCACACTGGCCGAACTCGACCTGCCCAAGAACGAGACCCGCGGCTACGCCGTGCAGGCGCGGGTCAATGCCGAACTGCTCGCGGCCGACGGCGCGGTGCTGCCCAGCACCGGCGTGATCAGCCGCTTCGACGCCCCGACCGGCACGGGCGTGCGGGTCGACACCGCCGCCCAGGTGGGGATGCGGCAAGGGGTGCAGTTCGATTCGCTGCTCGCGAAGATCATCGCGTCGGCGCCGTCGTACCGCGCCGCGCTGCAACGGTGTTCGGACGCGCTGGCCGAGACCGTGATCAGCGGCGTCGACACCAACCTGCACCTGCTGCGCGCCGTGCTGGCCGAACTCGGCGACGCGGGCCCGGTGAGCACGGCCTGGTTCGAGCAGCGCCTCGACGACCTGCGCTCCCGGGCAGAGGGTTTCGAGGATCCGACCGGACCGCAGCCGGTACGGCAGGCCGCTGCCGCCGAGCTCGATCTGGACGAAAACGAACAGGCCCTGCGCTCCCCGATGGGCGCCACCGTCGTCTCACTCTCCGAGCCCGGAACGGTGCTCGCCGCCGGAGCCGAGGTCGCGGTCCTGGAGGCCATGAAGATGCAGCACGTGCTGCGCGCGACCGAACCGCTGCGGGTGCTGCGGCACGCGGTCACACCGGGTGACGTGGTCGACCCGCACGCCATCCTGGTCACCTGGGTGGCCGCCGATCACGACGGCCCGGCCGCGGAATCGACCGTGGTGGACCTGGATTCGGTGCGCGCCGACCTCGCCGAGGTACTGGACCGCCACGACATCACCCTCGACGCCCGGCGCGAGACCGCAGTCGCCAAGCGGCATCGGCTCGGCCGCCGCACCGCCCGCGAGAACATCACCGACCTGGTCGATCCCGACAGCTTCGTCGAATACGGCGCGCTGGCGGTCGCCGCCCAGCGCAGCCGCCGCAGCCTCGAGGACCTGATCGCCAACACCCCCGCCGACGGCCTGATCGCGGGCGTGGCGACCATCAATGCCGGCCGCTTCGGCCCGGACCGCACCCGCGCACTGGTCATGTCCTACGACTACACCGTGCTCGCCGGCACCCAGGGCATGCGCAATCACGCCAAAACCGACCGCATGCTGGAACTGGCTCGCGAGCAACGGCTTCCGGTGGTCTTCTTCACCGAGGGCGGCGGCGGCCGGCCCGGCGACACCGACCACGGCGGCATCTCCGGCTTGGACGTCACCACCTTCCGCGCCATGGGCGCGCTGTCGGGCACCGTACCGCTCATCGGCATCGTCTCGGGCCGCTGCTTCGCCGGCAATGCCGCCCTGCTGGGCATGTGCGATGTCGTGATCGCCACCCCCGACGCCAATATCGGCATGGGCGGCCCCGCCATGATCGAGGGCGGCGGACTGGGCGTGTACGCGCCCGAGGACATCGGCCCGATCGAGGTGCAGCGCCGCAATGGCGTGGTCCACATCGTCGCCGCCGACGAGGCCGAGGCGGTCGATCTCGCCCGCCGCTACCTCTCGTACTTCCAAGGGGCGGACGCGGAGTGGGAAGCACCCGACCCCCGCCTGGCCCGGCACGTGGTGCCCGAGAACCGGCTGCGCGCCTTCGACATTCGCGCCGCCATCGACGCCATCGTGGATGTCGGGTCGGTGCTGGAACTGCGCCGGGACTGGGGCGTCGGCATCGTCACCGCCCTGGTCCGGGTCGAGGGCCGCCCCTTCGGCCTCATCGCCAACGACTGCCACCACCTGGGCGGCGCCATCGACGCACCGGCGGCCGACAAACTGTCCGTCTTCCTGCAGCTCTGCGGCGCCCACGGCCTGCCCATCGTGTCCCTCTGCGACACACCGGGTTTCATGGTCGGCCCCGAGGCCGAGGTGCACGCCACCGTCACCAAGTTCAGCCGCCTGTTCATCGACGCCGCCGCCCTCGACGTGCCCTTCGGCACCGTCATCCTGCGCAAGGGCTACGGCCTGGGCGCACAGGCGATGGCGGCGGGTTCCTTCCGCGCACCCCGCTTCGTGATCGCCTGGCCCACCGGCGAGATCGGCGGCATGGGCCTGGAGGGCGCGGTCCGCCTGGGCTTCGCCAAGGAGCTGGCCGCCATCGAGGATCCGGCGCAGCGGCAGGCCGCCTTCGACGCACTGGTCCAGGCGGCCTACGACAGCGGCAAGGCCCTCACCGCCGCAACGGTTCTCGAACTCGACGACGTCATCGACCCGGCCGACACCCGCCGCTGGGTGCGGACCCTGCGCTGAGCGAACTCCGCGCTGCGAACCGGCACCGCTACACCCACCGGCCCCGGATCCTCCGGTAGCAGGCATAGGCCATGGTGAGCGCCGCGACTCCGCCGAGGGAACCGCCGGCGCTCACATACCGGCGATGCCGCGACCCGGACATCCGGGCCTGCAGGCGTTCCTCGGTGAGATCGGCGTACCGGCCGGGTAGCAGGGTGTCGAAGTACTCGGTGACGAAGTTGTCGGTGCGCCGGGTGGGCAGACCCATGTCGCGCATCAGCTCGTCGATGTGGTGCGTCAGGTACGGGCCGAGGTAGTAGCCCTCGGGCCGCTCCGGCATGACCTCGCCCAGCCACGTCCCGACACGCGCTATCTCCCTGTGCATGCCGTCGACGCCCGGCAGGGCGAGCTCACCCAGGAAATGCTGGGACAGCCAGTGCGCGGACACCTCGGCGGTGAGCTGGCAGGCGTCGGAGGAGCCGTATCCGATGAAACCGAGCCGCGGCAGCGTCGGCGGCAGAATGTGCCGGTAGAGCTGGAACCGGCCCTCGACCCGGACGGTCTTGGCCAGCTCGGGCGACAGGAATTCCAGCTCCTGCCGCCAGCCGGTGGCGAAGACGACGACATCGGCGTCGAGCCGATCACCCCCCGCCAGTTGGACCGCGGTGCCGCCGGGGAAGGCTGCGATGGTGTCGCGCCGCAAGGCGATTCGACCGCGCCGGGCCATCCGGAAGAACTCGTCGCTGACTCCCAGATTCTCGATCCCCGCCGGCAGCGGTGCGTCCGGCACCATGACCTTCGGCGACCGCAGCAGCAACCGCATCGAGGCCGAGACCGCCCGCCAATACCGTTCGGCGAACTTCTTGCCGGGCCCGTGCAGGAACCGCTCGATCAGGGTCTGCCGGTGATAGCGAAAGAACGCTTCGGTGCTGCGATTCAGGATGATCCGGTCCGAGGGCACCCGGCCCGGCAGAAACCGCGGCAGCATCGGATGGGCCCGGCGGAACACCAGCGTGCACTCCCGCGCGTGCTCCCCTGCCCAGGCCGCGCAGTCCAGCGCCGACTTCCCGGCCCCGACCACCACCACCCGCCGGCCGGCGAACAGCCTCGGATCGGTGGCCCGGCTGGAATGCAGTCGCACGCCCTCGAACTCGTCCTCGCCCTCGATGACCGGGAGCCGCGGGGTGGAGAACACGCCCGCGCACACCACCACGAAGTCGAACCGCAGCTCCTCGACCCCGTCCGGGCCGCAGATCTTCAGCTCGAAGCCCGCGTCCACCTCGGACACCCGGATCACCTCGGTCGACAGCCGCAGCAGCGGCGTCAACCCGAAGCGCTCCACATAGGACGCCAGGTACTCCCGCACCTGCGCGGCCGTCGGAAACACCTCGGCCGACTCCGGATACGGGTGATCGGAGTAGGCGTAGGTATCGCGGGAGTTGTTGGTGCGCAGGCCCGGATAGGTCCGTGCCTCGATCCACACCCCACCCGCTGCGCCCTCCTTTTCGAAGATGACGACCTCGAATCCGTCGTCCCGCAGCACTTTCGCGGTGACCAGCCCCGCGATACCGGCGCCGATGATCCCGGCCCGTTTTCCACCCGCACTCGTCACGTCCACTATTTCCCCTTTGGACCTGCACGTTTCGAGGCTCACGCTACTTCAGCACGAGATCCGGCGTACCTGCGTCGGGGCAACTCGCCAAACGATGGATCAATTGGGCGTGTCGCGACTTCTCACCGAAATCGCTTAAACGGGACTCATTTACGAGACCGGAAGCTCCGGGATCTGGGTGGCACGGGCGTACACGGTCTCGCCCTCTGCCAGGTGCAATGCAGCGGCGTCACCGCGCGTCACCTGCGCGGTGAACAGATCACCGGTGGCCGCGTTGCGCAGCTCCACCCGCACCTCGAACCCGAGCTGCACGACCCGCTCCACCGTCGCGCGGGTGACACCGGCGGATTGCGCGGTGCCCTCGTGTGCGGCCAGCGCCATGCTCGGATCCCGGCCGACGCGAATATCGTGCGGCCGCACCAGATGCCCGTTCAGCTTGGCCACCGCGCCCAGGAACGACATGACGAATTCATTGGCGGGCCGGTCGTACACGTCCTCCGGAGTGCCGACCTGCTCGATGCGGCCCTTGTTCATGACCGCGATGCGGTCGGCCACATCCAGCGCCTCCTCCTGGTCGTGGGTGACCAGCACGGTGGTGACGTGCACCTCCTCGTGCAGCCGCCGCAGCCAGGTGCGCAGGTCCGCACGGACTTTCGCGTCCAGCGCACCGAACGGCTCGTCCAGCAGCAGCACCTGCGGGTCCACCGCGAGCGCCCGGGCCAGGGCCATGCGCTGACGCTGACCACCGGACAGCTGCGCCGGATACCGGTGCTGGAAGCCGTCCAAGCCGACGATCTCGAGCAGGTCGTCGACCTTCTTCTTGATCTCCGCCTTGGGCCGCTTGCGGATCTTGAGCCCGAAGGCCACATTGTCGCGCACGGTCATGTGCTTGAACGCGGCGTAATGCTGGAAGACGAAACCGATATCGCGCTTCTGCGGCGACACGTTGGTGACGTCGCGGCCCGCGATGGTGACCAGGCCGTTGTCGAGCGTCTCCAGTCCCGCGATCGAGCGCAGCAGCGTCGACTTGCCCGAACCGGACGGGCCCAGCAGCGCGGTCAGCTCCCCCGACGGGATGTCGATGCTGACATCGTCGAGAGCGGCGAAGGTGCCGTACCGCTTGTTCGCATTGGTCACGGTGATCATTTGGCAGTGCCCCGCTTGCGTTCGAGGAGGGTCATGAGCAGAAGGACGACGAGGGCGATGCCCATGAGCAGCGTCGCCGCACAGTACGCGCCGAAGGTGTTGTGATCGTTCACGTATCGCCCGTTCACCAGCAGGGTGAGCGTCTGTGACTTTCCGGGCAGGCCCGTGGACACCATGATCACCGCGCCGAATTCACCCAGCGCCCGCGCCACGGTCAGCACGATGCCGTAGGTCAGACCCCAGCGGATGGCCGGCAGCGTGATGCGCCAGAACGTCTGCCAGCCCGACGCGCCCAGGGTGGCCGCGGCCTGCTCCTGATCGTCGCCGATCTCGTGCAGCACCGGCTCCACCTCGCGCACCACGAACGGCAGCGTCACGAAGATGGTGGCGATCACCATGCCCGGCAGATTGAAGATGATCTTCAACCCGTGGTGGTCCAGCCCGCCGAACCAGCCGTTGGCGCCCCACAGCAGGATCAGCGAAACACCCACCACCACCGGCGAAGTCGCCATCGGCAGATCCACCACGGCCTGCAGCAGATTGCGGCCCGGGAACTTTCCGCGCACCAGGGCGAGCGCGATGATCACACCGAAGATCACATTCACCGGCACCACGATCGCCACGATCGTCAAGGTCAGATTGAACGCCGAGATCGCCGCGGGTGTGGAGATCGACTCGTAGAACGCGCCCAAACCGCGTTCGAAGGTGCGCCACAGGATGATGCCCAGTGGCACCAGCAACAGCACGAACAGATACGCCAGCGCCACCGTGCGCAGCGAGATCTTGGTCCAGAAGCCCAGTCTCATCTACGCCTCCCTTTCCTTGCGCGCCAAGCGGTCCGACGTGACCCGCAGGACGAACAGGGTGAGCAGCGAGATCGCCAGCAGCGCCACCGAGACCGCGGCGGCGTTCACCGGGCGATCCACCTCGATCTGCTGCTGGATGTACTGCGAGGCCATCTGCGTCTTCTTCGGGATGCCGCCGCCGATCAGCACCACCGACCCGTACTCGCCGATGGCGCGCGCGAACGCCAGGCCCGAGCCGCTCACGATGGCGGGCGCCAGCGTCGGCAGGATGATGGTCCGGAAGGTGGTCCAGTTGTCCGCGCCCAGCGACGCGGCCGCCTGCTCCACATCCTGGTCGGCCTCGATGAGCACCGGCTGCACCGACCGCACCACGAACGGCAGCGTCACGAACGCCAGCGCCACCACCAGACCCGGCTGGGTGGCGTTGAGATGGATGTCGAACGGCGACTGCGGCCCGTACAGCGCCAGCAGCACGATGCTGGCCACGATGGTGGGCAGGGCGAACGGCAGATCGATGAGCCCGTTCACGAAGCCCTTGCCCGGGAACTCGTCGCGCACCAGCACCCAGGCGATGAGCGTGCCCATCGCCACATTGATCAGCGTCACGATGATCGACACAAAGACGGTCACCTTCAGCGCGTCCAGCGCGCCGGGCGCGGTGACCGCGTCCCAGAACCCGGACCAGCCGTCCTCGAAGGATTTGACGGTCAGCGCGGCCAGCGGCAGCAGCACGATGATGCTGAGCCACAGCACGGAGGTGCCGATGCCGAGCGGGCCCACCGACCCGCTCACCCGGAACCAGGAACGGATCCGGCCCGGACCCGCCGACCGACGCGGGTTGTCGTCTACCGAAACGCCGGAACCAGGATCGGCTCCGGCGTTCGAGCTGCTGTCACTCACGGTTTCGAGTATCGCTTGTGTCGCAGGTCACCCGGCTACTTGGTGGCCTTGTCGTAGATCTGGGCCACCGAACCGGTGTTCGGCGTGAACAGATCCTTGTCCACGACCTTCCAGCCACCCAGATCGTCGATGGTGTACAGCTTCTGCGGGGTCGGGAAGTCCTTGGCGTGGTCCGCGCGCACCTGCGGATCGACCGGGCGGAAGCCCGCCTCGGCGAACGCCTGCTGCGCGTCCTTGGTGTAGAGGAAGTCGCGGAAGGCGATGGCCTGCTTGAGGTTCTTGGCGTTCTTCAGCACCGCGACCGGGTTGTCGATCCGGAACGTGGTGTCGGGCACGATGTGCTCGATCGGATCGCCCTTGGTCTCGGAGAAGATGGCCTCGTTCTCATAGCTGATCAGCACGTCACCGGTGCCCTGCAGGAAGGCGTCGGTGGCCTCGCGGCCCGACTTCGGCTGCACGTGCACGTGGGTGAGCAGCTGGCTCAGGTAGTCCAGACCGGCCTGCGGGTTCTTGCCGCCCTCGCTCTTGGCGGCGTACGGGGCCAGCAGGTTCCACTTGGCCGAGCCCGAGCTGAACGGGTTGGGGGTGACCACCTCGATGCCCGGCTTGAGCAGGTCGTCCCAGTTCTTGATGCCCTTCGGATTGCCCTTGCGGACCGCGATGGCCACCACCGAACCGAACGGAACACCCTTGTTGGCGTCGGAGTTCCAGCCCGCGTCGATCTGACCGGAGTCCACCAGGCGGGTGATGTCGGGCTCGACGGAGAAGCTCACCACATCCGCCTCGGCGCCGTCCTTCACCTTGCGGGACTGATCGCCGGAGGGACCGTAGGAGGCCTGGAACTGGGTGCCCTTGCCGGGGTCGGTCTTGTTGAAGACCGGAATCACCTTGTCGTAGGCGGCCTTCGCCACCGAGTAGGCGTAGAGGTTGATATTGCCGCCGCCTCCGCTGGCCGGACCGCTGTCCTTGGTGTCGCTCGCGCCGCCGCTGCAGGCGGTGAGCACGGTGGCCGCGACCGCGGTGAGGGCGACGGCGAAGGTAGATCGGCGGGACAGACGAATATTGCGCGACATCGGCGTGGACCTTTCAGGGCACCCGCCGGTGGGACGTCGACCGGCGGGAATGAACGTACTGCCGTAGACCCGTCGCGTGGGATGTCGCAACGGTGGCGCTCCGGCCCGAGGGCCGCCGGGGGACGAACACGAACTGCGAAAAATGCGCGCGCCAAGTCTACTCAGACGTGCAGCAGTGCCCGATCGGCCATCAGCGACAGTGAATGTCCGCGACCGCGAGGCAACCCACAGCGATCAACGCCAATTCATGGCGGACCTGGGGCACAACACTCGAAGACACCCGGCGACTTTAGCAGAGCAGCACGTCAGGTGGCGAATTTCGGACGGCGGTTGGAATCGACTCGAGCACAACCCTGGACGAACGCGGCAGACTGTATCGAGCGGCCCGATACCGCGTCGCCTGCTGCACACACACGGGGGAATCGATGACCACACCCGCTCGTCTCCGCCGGGAGTTCCCCGGCATCTCCACTCGCGCCTGGGAGCATCCCGCCGACCGCACCGCACTGGTCGGGCTGCGGCAGCTGAGTGGATTCGACACCCTGCTGCGCACACTGTCCGGGTTGTTGCAGGAGCGGCAGCACCGGCTCATGTACCTGGCGACCGCGGTACGGGTCGACGAACGGCAGTTCAAGAACATCCATCAGCTGCGCGAGGACGCGGTGAAGATCCTCGACGCGCAACGCACGCCGGAGATGTTCGTCTTACAGCAGCCGGAGGCCAATGCCTTCACCATCGGCATGGACCGGCCGTTCATCGTGCTGACCACCGGGCTGCTGGATCTACTCGATCACGAGGAACTGCGGTTCGTGGTCGGCCACGAACTCGGGCACGCCCTGTCGGGACACGCGGTCTACCGGACCATGCTCATGCACCTGATGCGGCTGGCGGCCAATGTCGGCTGGATGCCGGTGGGCGGCTGGGCTTTACGCGCCATCGTGGCGGCGCTGCTGGAGTGGAGCCGTAAATCCGAACTGTCCGGCGACCGGGCCGGGCTGCTGGTCGGACAGGACGTGGACGCGTCGGTCCGGGTGCACATGAAGCTGGCGGGCGGATCGCGGGTGGACCAGATGAGCCATGCCGCCTTCCTGGCCCAGGCCGATGACTACGACCGGGCCGGCGACCTGCGCGACGGCGTGCTCAAACTCCTCAATCTGGAGCTGCAGACCCATCCGTTCTCGGTGCTGCGGGCCGCCGAACTGCGACGCTGGATCGCGAGCGGCGACTACGACCGGATTCTCGACGGCCAGTACCCGCGCCGGGACCAGGACAAGAACGCCCGCATCAGCGAGGAGATCAAACACGCCGCCCGGTCCTACCGGGAGAACTTCGACCAGTCCGAGGACCCCCTGATCCGCACCGTGCGCAACCTCGGCCGCGATGTCGGGGCCGCGGTCGGCACGGTGGGTCAGGAAGTCAGCGACACACTCTCGAAGCTGGGCAAGCGAATCCGCGGATCCGACGACTGACAAGGAAATGGGGGCGGGGCCGAGCGCCCGCACCCCATTCGAGTCGAAGCTCGGTAACCCGCAGGGTTACTCGTCGCCCTCGACCACGGGCGGGGTCTCGAGGATGTCGAGGATCCACTCCTCGGTGGCGCTCTCGGCATCCTCCTCGTCGGGACGGATGCGGTTGGTGAGGCGCACGCCCAGGCCCAGCAGTTGGGCGGCCTTCACCATGTCGATGGCCTCGTCGGGGCCGCAGAGGTGGGTGGCGATCAGACGGGGCTCGTCCTCGAAGTCTTCTTCGGACAGCACCAGTTCCAGGCCTTCATCGGTTGACATGGGTCTGCACAGTACGCCGAGAATTCGCCCGAGTGGTACCGAAACTCGCTCAGCGAGTGAACAACCAGGCGACGACTACGAGAACAAGAAGTGCGATCAGGGCGAGCTGGACACGAGAGCGAGGCATCTCAGGCGGCTTCCTTCCGGATGCGGCGCGAAGGCGTGGCGGGGATCGCGGTCTCCCGTGCGGCGATCCGATCACGGCCGAGCACGTGCAGCACCACCCGCAGCGTCCGGTCGAGCAGGTAGGCGATGGCCAGGCAGACCGGCACCATGGCGGCCAGCACCACCGCGAACTGGGGAACGAAGGGCAGGCCGGCCACCCAGAGTTCGACGCCGTCCCACCATCCTGCAATCGCATGCACGACCCCAGCCTAGGCCGACATCGCGGCGGTGGACGATTCGGGCTGCCCGGGCCGATGATGTTGGGTATGGAGTCGTACGACGAGCCCGAGAACAGCGAACGGCCGCTCGGCAGCGAGATCGACGTCGATCCTGCCGAAACCTGCGATGAACCGTCCGAGGTGGACGCACCGCGCGACGGACTGGACCGGACCGACCCGACCCTGTCCGACAGCTTCCTGCCTTCCGCCGTCGGCGGCATGCATCATTCGGTGTATCCCCCGATCGACGACTACGCCTTTCTGTCCGACTGCGAGACCAGTTGCTTGATCGCCCGCAATGGCTCGGTCGAGTGGATGTGTGTGCCGCGCCCGGACTCCCCCAGTGTCTTCGGAGCCATGCTGGACCGCAGCGCCGGACATTTCCGCCTCGGCCCTTACGGCCGCAATGTGCCCGCCGCGCGCCGGTATCTGCCGGGCGGGCTGATCGTGGAGACCACCTGGCAGACCGAGACCGGCTGGCTCATCGTGCGCGACGCGCTGGTGCTGGGTCCGTGGCACAACAACCGCTCCCGCAGCCGCAGCCACAAGCGCACGCCCATGGACTGGGATGCCGAGCACATGCTGCTGCGCACGGTGAAGTGCGTGAACGGCGTGGTGGAACTGGAGATGAGCTGCGAGCCCGCCTTCGACTACCACCGCGGCCCGGCCACCTGGCACTACAGCGGCGACGTGTACGAAAGGGCCAGTGCCACCTGCGATATCGAGGGCGCCCCGAGCCTGACGCTGACCACCGATCTGCGGCTGGGGCTGGAGGGCCGCGAGGCCCGCGCCCGCACCCGGATGAAGGAGGGCGACGAGGTGTTCGTGGCCCTGTCCTGGTCGGACCTGCCGCCGCCGCGCACCTTCGCCGAGGCGGCGGAGAAGATGTGGCAGACCACCGAGTGCTGGCGGCAGTGGATCACGCTGGGGCGCTTCCCTGACCATCCGTGGCGCGGGTACCTGCAACGCAGCGCGCTGACGCTGAAGGGCCTCACCTACGCGCCGACCGGGGCGCTACTGGCCGCCGCAACCACCTCGCTACCGGAAACCCCTGGCGGCGAACGGAACTGGGACTACCGCTATACCTGGGTGCGCGACTCGTCGTTCGCACTGTGGGGCCTGTACACGCTCGGGCTGGATCGCGAGGCCGACGACTTCTTCGCCTTCCTGCACGACGTCACCACGGACGACGAGGGGAAGCCCACTCCGCTGCAGGTGCTGTACGGCATCGGCGGGGAACGTGAGATAACCGAATCCGAACTCCCGAACCTGTCCGGCTACGATGGCGCGCGGCCGGTGCGCATCGGCAACGGCGCCTACAACCAGGACCAGCACGACATCTGGGGCACGATTCTGGATTCCGTTTTCCTGCACGTGAAATCGCGTCAGCAGGTACCGGAAACGTTGTGGCCCATGCTTGAACGGCAGGTGCAGGCCGCCATCGAGAACTGGCGCAACCCGGATCGCGGCATCTGGGAGGTGCGCGGCGAGCCACAGCACTTCACGTCCTCCAAGGTCATGTGCTGGGTGGCGCTGGACCGTGGCGCGAAACTGGCCGAGCTGCACGGGGAATTCGACTACGCCAAGAAGTGGCACGATATCGCCGACGAGATCCGCGCCGACATCCTCGACAACGGCGTGAACTCCCAAGGCGTCTTCACCCAGAGCTACGGCAGCGACACCCTGGATGCCTCGCTGTTGCTGGTGGTGCTGGTCCGCTTCCTGCCGCCCACCGATCATCGGGTCCGCGCCACGGTGCTGGCCATCGCCGACGACCTGACCGAGAACGGCCTGGTGCTGCGCTACCGCACCGAGACCACCGACGACGGCCTGTCGGGCGAGGAGGGTTCGTTCACCATCTGCTCGTTCTGGCTGGTGTCGGCGCTGGTGGAAATCGGTGAGCTGCACCGCGCCCGGCAACTGTGCGAGCGGCTGCTCGGCTACGCCAGCCCGCTCAAGCTGTACGCCGAGGAGATCGACTCGCGGACCGGACGCCACCTGGGCAACTTCCCGCAGGCGTTCACCCACCTGGCGCTCATCAATGCCGTCATGCACGTGATCCGGGGGGAAGAATCCCGGCACACCGGCCAGTTCCATCCGGCACACCCGGGGCGCTGAGAAAGGCATGCAGGAAAAGGAATCGGCCGCTCTCGCGGCCGATTCCTTTTTACACGAGGTGTTCTCGTCAGTACGAGGGGTTCTCGCCGATCGCATCCGCGTGCTCGCGGATATCGCGCAACCGGACCAGCGAGCGCTCGATCTCGGTCAGCCGCGCCTCCCGCCCCGCACCCGAGTGCACGGTGGCCGCCTCCTCGGCGGCGCGCAGCGAGGCGTCCACCGAACGCAGTGTGGCCGTGGCGATCTCGGTGAAGTGATCGCGCAGGCTGCGCTGCACCGCGCGCAGCCGGTAGCGGGACTCCTTGCTCACCTGGAAGATCACATCGTCCATGAGCCGGGCCACCGCCATCTTGGCCTCGGCCTGGCGGCGCTGGCGGCGGGCCTTGCGGTCGTCCCACAGCGCGTTCACGCCCAGCAGCACGGCCGCGCCGCCGGAGTACCAGTTCACCAGCGACATGTGCAGCAGGCTGGTGATCAGGCCGACCATGAGCAGGCCGCCGTAGGAGCCGCGCAGGGCGGTCAGCACCTGCTGGGTGATGCCGTGCTTGGCGCTGTCCAGATTGTCCAGCGCGGCAACGGGTTCCAGCACCGCGCCGACATCGCCCGGATTGTCGAGCTTGAGATCGGGGGTGGGGATGCCGCTGTCGGGGAACTTCGCCGCCACCTGCTCGGCCAGCTCCACCGACCGGTAGTGGGCGATGACGAAGTTCTCCTCCACCGCCTCACAGATCTTGGCGTCCAGATCCGCGCCGAAATCCGCCCAGCGCCGAACCGGATCGCCCTTCATGATGTCGGCCTCGGCGTCGCGGATCAGGCTGCGCAGCCGGTGCCGTAGATCGTGTTCGGTGTCGGCCATCAGCTCGCCCGCGCCGTCGGCCAGGGTGACCTGCCAGTTGGCCGAGCGCTGGCGGAGCTGCTCGGCTTCCTCTCGGGTGCGGCGCAGCTGCTCGGTGATGACGGTCAGCCGGCGCGGATCCCGCAGCGTCTCGGCCTCACTGCGCAGGGCCAGCGACAGATGGTCGGTGATGAGCCGGATGTCGCGCACCGCGGCCTCCACCGCGACGGCGTCCGCGCGGCCCAGCACATAGGAGCGCAGATGGTCGAGCAGTTGCGGCACACCGGATTCCAGATCCAGCTGCGCGTCCCCCGCCGCGGCGGCGTGCTCGTGCAGCCGCGCCGAGGCCGGGGCCACCGCGAAGGCCAGCCCGGCGTCGTCGAGCAGCTGCCGGTCGTGCTGCTGCACCTGCGGCCACTGCGGATACTGGTCGATCTTGTTGAGCACGCAGACGACCGTCGGGCAGACCTGCTGAATCCGCTGCAGCTGCTCGATCTGCGCCGGGGTGAACGGCGCCCGGGCATCGGCCACGTACAGCACCGCGTCCGCGGCGGCGATCAGCGACCAGGTGGCCGGCGCCTCGGCGGGCGCGCCGGGCGCGTCCAGCACCACGAAGCCCTCCGCCAGCAGCGGGCTGGGCTGGGTGAACTCGGCCCGGATGACGTCCCCGGAATCCAGCTCGGCCAGTGCGGCCTGCGGATCCACGGCGGTGCGCTGGGCGGTGCCGCCCGGGCTCGCCTTCACCAGGGTGGCGCTCGGCTGCGGACCGTACTCGGCGATCACCGGGACGCTGGCCTGGCCCTCGGTGGCGCTCACCGCGGCCCCGACCAGGCTGTTGACCAGCGTGCTCATCCCGCTCTTGGATTCTCCCACCACGACCAGCCGCACCCGCGGGTCGGCCAGGCGCGCACGCGCGATGCCCAGCCGCCCGGACAGATCGAGCCGGCCGGAGGCGTGGGTCAGTTCGAGCAGCCGGTCGAGCAGGTCGACCAGCGGACCCAGCGCATCGGGATTCTTCACCGCTACCTGATGACCGGCGGCGCTCACAGCAGCAGCATGTGATCGCCCGGACCCTGCACCGGGGAGTGGGCGTCGACGAACGAGGCATCGGGACCGAGGCCGGAGAACAGCCCGGCATCGTGCACCAGCAGACCGCCGTCGTGCACCGAAAGCGGGTGCAGCGCGGAGTCGTCGGCGATCGGCAGCACGTGGTTACCCGAATCGAACTGGTCCGCTATGGGTTTCACCGGCTGCGGCGGGTCGATGTGCGGCGGCGTGGTGATCGGCTGCTGCACGGTCGGCACCGGGGCGACGGTCGGCGCGGGCGCGACCGAAACACTGGGCTGCCCACTGTGATCGGGCACGGTCGGCACGGTCGGCTGCGCCGTCGGGACGGTCGGGTGCGCCGGGTTGGTGACGGTCGGCTGATGGGTCGGCACGGGCTCGTCGGTCGGCACCGTGACGGTCGGCGTACTGCCGTGGGTGCCGGAATCGTCGACCGGCTTCTGCGGCTTGACGGTGACGTCGGTGTCGCCACCGGAGGTCACCGGCGGAGTCACCACCGGGGTGCTGCCGCCCTTGGTGAGATCGGGGTCCAGGCCCGGGATCTTGGTGGTCGGAATCGGCGGCACGGTGGTGAACACCGGCGCCGGATCGGTCTTGGCCGGCACGCTGACGTGCGGAGCGGGCGCCGGCGTGGCCGCCGGCTGGACCGGCTTGTCCATCAGCGGCGACGGGTGGACGGGCGCGGTGGGCTCACCACTGGCCAGCACCGGCTGGCGACCATGATCGAACAGTGCGGGGGCCACGGCCGCGGGCGCGGTCAGCGGCGACGGACCGCCGTGTGTCGACAGCAGATTCGCGATCGGCTGGTTGGCGGCATCGGGCTGAATGGTGGTCTGCAACGGCGTCACCGCGACCGGCTGCGCCATGGACACCGGCGCGACCGCGACGGGCGCGGCGGCCACAGGCACCACGGGTGCGGCGACCGGGGTGACGGCGGCGGGCGCGACTGGAGCAGTCTGCGCGGCCGGAATGGTGGTCAGCGAGATCGGGTTCGACGGCGCTGCGGCGGCACCGGGCAGCGTGAACGCGCCGCCCGGCGAACCGGCCCCCGGAAGCTGCGAATTCGTACCGGGCACAGCGGAAGTGGGGGCTCCGGCACTGCCCGCCGGGGAATCGGCCGGGCCGTGTCCCGGCCCCGGAAGGGCTGGGGTGCCGGGGGTGGCCGACGAGTTCGAGGAGCAGAATGGCTGGGCACTGGTGTTGGGCTTGTCCGCACTCGGT
>NZ_JBHZCS010000007.1:183598-214324 GCF_042755705.1 Nocardia sp. NPDC059154 | reverse complement strand
GCCCCGGGCACTGCCCGGGGCTGCGCGCTTTTTCGGCGCATGTCCGGGGCTCGTCTCGAAGTACGTTGAGTCGGAACGGATATGACGAACCGAGTTGTCGGTTTGGCGGAATCGATCAGATCTATTTCGCTAGAACGCGTTTCAGATCTGTGCTAGCGTCACGGGGGTACGTTGAATTCGGCCAGAGGGAGTTTGGTCGTAGCGTATGCATGTTTCCGGGGGAGGGAAATATGACTGATCTGATGCTGTAGCCCATTCGCATTTTCGTCATCGTGGATGGGAGGGGTCCTATGGACTACGATGCGGTTGTTGTCGGCGCCGGTCCAGCTGGATGTGCTGCCGCAATTCTATTAGGGCGTAACGGATTACGCGTTGCGCTGCTCGAAAAACACACGAGAGCAGACGAATACAAGCGACTCTGCACGCATTCGATTCGTTCGAGTGCGGTTCCTGTACTCGGGCGACTCGGACTGGAAGACGCCATGGTCGCGGCCGGTGCTGTACCGGCCGTGGATAACCATTGGACGCGATTCGGTTGGCTGACCGATCCATTGGCTGCGGACCGGCCCGCGCACGGATACAACATTCGCAGGCAGACCTTGGATCCATTGATCCGCGATCTCGCCGCGCGCACACCCGGTGTCGAACTGGTGCTCGGCGCGAAGGCTGTCGAGCTCACCCGCGATCAGCGGGACCGGGTCGATGGTGTTCGGGTCACGAGAAATGGCGTGCCGGAGCACTGTTCGGCACCGCTCGTGATCGGCGCCGACGGCTGGAAGTCCCGAGTCGCGGACCTGGGTAGCCTCCCGGGAACCGAGATCGCCAATCGCCGGTTCATCTATTTCGCCTACTTCACCGGTGTCGAGGTGCCGCCCGGACAAGAGCTGCGCATGTGGTTGCGGGAACCGGACGCCCTGTCGGTCACCGTGAACGATGGCGGCGTGGTCGGTGTCGGCGGGCTCTTCGACAAGGAGTCGCTGAGTCTCTTCGACACCGGTGATCGTGCCGAAACCCTGCTGCGAATGTTCGATCGGGTCCCGGACGCTCCGGACTTCTCGACCGCGACGCGGATCAGCGAGGTCATCGGGACGCGCGACTATCCGAGCGTGCTGAGGAAGCGCATCACCGCGCCCGGAGTCGCGCTGATCGGGGACGCCGCCATGGTGGCCGACCCGCTGGTCGGCGCGGGCATCGGGTGGGCGCTCCAATCCGCGGAATGGTTGTGCGATGCGGTGGGCGCGCCCCTGCGCGCGGGCGATGTCACCGCCGTCGATGCGGCTGCTCGCCGGTACCAGCGGCAGCATCGCGCACGCCTGCTGCTACACCAGCACGCCGCCATCGATTTCAGCCGGCGACGCGAATTCTTCTGGGTGCTGGCGGCGTTCTATGCCGCCGCCTGCGCGGACGCGGACATCGCCGCGCGGTTCTTCGCGGTCGGCACCCGCAACCGTTCACCGCTGACGCTGTTCGCTCCGTCGACTCTGCTGAAAGTGGCCGCGCTCAACGCACGGCGGCTGTGGCAGGGCGGGACAGCAGGCGATCAGCACGATCATTCCGCGCCGGAGCCGGCGCAGCACTAGCAAGAGAAGGGGGGCGGACATGTCGACAGCCCTGACCGGCTGGACGAGTGAAAGCATGCCCGAGCTATCGGGCCGTTCGTACATTGTGACCGGTGCCAGCAGCGGCATCGGCGAAGCGACAGCCCGTGCGCTGGTCGCGCGCGGGGCACGAGTGATCCTGGCCTGTCGCGATATCGAGAAGGCCCGGCCGATCGCGGAATCGCTGGGCGCTCGAGCCGAGGTCCGGCGGCTCGACCTCGCGGATCTGGCGTCGGTCCGGGAATTCACCGCGACTTGCGAGCCCGTGGATACCGTCATCGCGAACGCGGGCATCTCCACGATTCCGAAGAAGTTGTCGCCCAATGGGATCGAGATGCAGTTTGCGACGAATCATCTCGGCCACTTCGCGCTGGTACACGACTTGCTGGACCGGATCCGCGATCGGATCGTGGTCGTCTCGAGCATGTCGCACCATTTCGTGGGGTTGCTGCACATGGGGCGCATCGATCTCACCGATCTCGACTACTCGAGGCGGTCCTACTCACCCTTCGGCGCATACTGCCAGTCCAAGCTCGCCAATCTCCTGTTCGTGCGAGAACTACGGAATCGTCTGGTCGCCGTGGACTCCGGGATCCGCGTGGTCGCGGTGCATCCGGGTATCAGCCGGACCTCTGCGGGACTCCACACCGAAACCAAATCCGGTGAGCTCAGCTGGAATCTGATCACGCGGGCTGTCGGGCAGGACCCGGACATGGGGGCATTGCCCTCGTTGTACGCCGCGACGCACCCCGATGTGCCCAACGGCTCCTATATCGGCCCGGGTGGGCTGTTCGGGGTCCGGGGGACGCCGGTGATCACCCGGACCAGTGCCATGGCCAGAAACGATCGCCTGGCGCGGGAACTCTGGCTGCATTCCGAACAACTGGTCAATTCGTTTCACAGCATTCGATAGCCCCTGACTCCTTTCATCCCTGAATATTCGCCACCGGACCGAGCGGAACACCCTCCGCCCGGCGGCCGAGCGCACCCGAAATCAAGAGGAGGACCTCCCCTTGTCCAATGACGCAAAGCTCCGCAATTACCTCGAGCGCGTGACATCCGAACTGCGTTCCACCCGATCGCAGTTGACCGAGCTCGAGAACGCCCGCACCGAACCCATCGCCATCGTGGGAATGGCCTGCCGGTTCCCGGGCGGCATCGATACCCCCGAAAAGCTGTGGGAAACAGCGCTGTCCGGAGCCGAGACGCGCAGCACATTCCCCGAGGACCGCGGCTGGGAGCTCGACGCGCTCTTCAGCGAGGATCCCACCCTGCGGGGTACCACCTACGCCCGCCACGGGTCCTTCATCCGCAATGCCGCCGATTTCGACCCGGCCTTCTTCGGAATGTCTCCTCGGGAAGCGCGCATCACCGATCCCCAGCAGCGTCTGCTGCTCGAAACCACCTGGGAGGCCTTGGAATCGGCGACCATCGATCCCACCTCCCTGGCGGGCACCGACACCGCGGTCTACATGGGCGCGATCGTCGACGAGTACGGCGACCGCATGCGCGATCCGCGTGGCAGCATGGGTGAGTACGAGGGTCAGGTCATGCTCGGCAACTCGCGCGGTGTGCTGTCGGGCCGCATCGCCTACACGCTCGGGCTCGAGGGTCCGGCGGTCACCCTGGACACCGCGTGCTCCTCTTCGCTGGTGGCGCTGCACCTCGGCGTCCAGGCGCTGCGCGCCGGGCAATGTTCGCTCGCGGTGGCCGGCGGCGCGACGGTGATGTCAACGCTCGCGTTCGTGCTCGAGTTCTCGCGGATGCAGGGTCTGGCGCCCGACGGGCGCAGCAAGGCGTTCGGCGCGGCGGCCGACGGCATGGGGCTCGGCGAGGGCGTCGGAGTCCTCGCGCTCGAAAGGCTTTCGGACGCACAACGACTCGGGCATCCGGTGCTTGCAGTGATCCGGGGCTCGGCCATCAACCAGGACGGCGCGTCGAACGGCCTCACCGCCCCGAGCCGGCAGGCCCAGCAGAAGCTGATCAACCTGGCGCTCTCGGATGCCGGTCTGACCGCGGCCGAGGTCGATGTGATCGAGGCGCACGGAACCGGGACGAAGCTGGGCGATCCCATCGAGGCGGGTGCGCTGGCGAACACCTACGGGAAGGCGCACACCCCGGAGCGCCCACTGCTGCTCGGCTCGGTCAAATCCAACATCGGCCATTCGCAGGCCGCCGCGGGCATGGCCGGCGTGATCAAGATGGTGTACGCGATGCGCAGCGGGGTGCTGCCGCGCACCCTGTTCGCCGATCCCAGCACCGACATCGTGGACTGGGATGCCGCCAATATTCGTCTGCTGCAAAAGAATCAGGACTGGCCGGCCTCCGATGCGCCACGCCGAGCGGCCATCTCCTCGTTCGGCGTCAGTGGCACCAATGCCCACGTGGTGCTCGAGTCCGCGCCCGCGCCGGCCGAGTCGGACAGTACCGAGCACCAACTGGACACAGGCGGCGCGCTGCCCTGGACGTTGTCCGCGAAGACGGCGTCGGCGGTCGGCGGTCAGGCGCGGCGGTTGCGGGAGTTTCTCGAGGTCCGGCCCGATATCCGGCTCTCCGATGTCGTGCGTTCGCTGGTGACCACCCGAACCTGCTTCGACCATCGCGCGTTCTTCGTTGCCACGGACCGGGATTCGGCGCTGTTCTGTCTGGAGGCGATCGAGCACGGGCGGTCGCACCAGTCCGTGACGATGAATCGCGCCGCCGAACGCAAAGTCGTGTTCGTCTTCCCCGGCCAAGGCTCGCAGTGGGTCGAGATGGGGCGCGAACTCCTCGACACCTCACCGGTGTTCGCCGCCCGCATCGCTGACTGTGCCGAAGCGCTGAGCCCCTTCGTGGACTGGGACCTGACCGCCACCCTGCGTGGTACCGGCGCTGCCGCGGCTCTTGATCGCGTGGATGTGGTTCAGCCCGTGCTCTTTTCGGTCATGGTCTCGCTGGCCGAAGTCTGGCGGTCCCTCGGTGTGGAGCCGGGCGCGGTCATCGGGCATTCGCAGGGAGAGATCGCTGCGCTCTGTGTCGCCGGTGCGTTATCTCTGGCGGACGCGGCGCGGCTGGTGGCGTTGCGTAGCCGGGCCCTGGCGCAGGTGGCCGGTACCGGCGGGATGGCGGCGTTGGCCGTGGACGAGGAACGGGCGCGAAATCTAGTGGCGGACTACGACGGTGCTCTCGCCATCGCCGCGCACAACGGCCCCCGATCCATCGTGGTCTCCGGTGCGGCCGACGCCCTCGATCAGATCGTGGCGCGGTGTGTGGCCGACGGGTTCGACGCCCGCCGGATCGATGTCGATTACGCGTCGCATTCGGCGCATGTCGAGCAGATCCGTCCGGATCTCGCCGAGTTGGCGCGGACGGTGGTGAGCGAGTTCGACATCCGATTCTTCTCCTCGCTGCACGGCCGGCGTACTGAGGCCGCCGAGGTCACGGGGGATTACTGGTACGAGAACCTGCGCCGGCCCGTCGAATTCGATTCTGCGGTTCGAGCGAGCATCGCCGCCGGGTTCGACACCTTCGTCGAGGTCAGTCCGCATCCGGTGCTGTTGCTCGCGATCGAGTCGATCGCCGAGGACGGGGGCGCGGCGGTGCTCACCACCGGGACCCTGCGCCGCAACGACGGCGGCATCACCCGCATGCTGACGTCCGCCGGTCAACTGCATTGCGCTGGTGTGGATGTCGACTGGACGAGTCTCCTCGAAGCACATTCGGGGCCGCCCGTCCCGCTGCCGACGTACGCCTTCGAGCGCAAGCGCTACTGGGTCGATCCGCCGCGGGCCCTGGGCGCCACTCCCGGCATCGAGTCGCTCGAGCATCCCACGCTGATCGGGTACACCGATGTCGCGGCCTCGGGCGAGCGGCTCTACTTCGGCAGCCTGTCACTACGCAAACAACCCTGGCTGGCCGACCACGCCGTGCAGGATCGAGTGTTGTTGCCGGGTACCGCGTTTCTGGAACTCGCCGCGTTCGTCACCGAACACCTGGGCATGCGCGCCGTGGACGAGTTGACCGTCGTCGCGCCGCTGGTGCTCGCCGAGTCCGGCACCGTGCAGTTGCAGGTCGTGGCCGGCGCACTCGACGGACCGCGGCGGTCGATCGTCGTCTACGCGCTGTCGGGCGAAACCGTGGACCAACCACGGCGATGGGTGGAACACGCGTCCGGCTACGCCACCGACGAGGAGTCCACCACGGAGGTCGAGTCCGCGGTGGCCTGGCCGCCCGTCGACGGTGAGCCCGTGGATCCCGAACGGCTCTACGCGGAACTCGAAGTGCTCGGCTACCACTACGGTCCGGCCTTCCGCGGGGTGCGCCTATTGTGGACCACACCGGGCGGATTCGCCGCCGACATCGAGTGCCCACCTGGACTCGAGGACACGGTCCCCCTGTTCTACGTGCACCCGGCCCTGCTGGACGCGGGACTGCACGGCTTTGCCGCCCGGCGGTCCGATACGGCGCGGACGGTGCTGCCGTTCTCCTGGCAGGGCGTGCGATTCACCGGAATGCGGTCCGGGCGGATGCGGGTGACGGTGACGTTCACCGCGGACCTGCGAGCGCGCATCGTGGTCAGCGACGGGCACGGTATGCGGCTCGGTTCCATCGACAGCCTGACCGTCCGCGAGCTGACCGACCCGGCCGGATCGAATGCCGATGCGGCCGATTATCTCTTCGTGCCGTCGTGGGTGCGGGCGTCCCAGCCGCCGGATCTCGAAGCGGGCGCTGACCCGGTGACTTGCGCACTGTTCGGGCTCGACCGTCCGAGCGCTGTCGGCGCCGGCATCGAAATCGTCTCCGCCGCAGATTATCTCGGTGACGCTGCGGGCGAAATCGTCCCGGTGCTCGCCGCCTCGACTCGCGTACTCGTTCTCGCGCCCCACCCGGCAACCGGCACGGAACCAGATGGCGACACTCTTGTCGATGTCCTGGACGTGCTGAACGATTGGCTGGTTGCACAGACCGCCCCGGACGCTCGGATCCTGGTGCTGACCCGATCCGCCGTGCGTGCCACGCCGGCCGATACCGTGCATCCGCCGTCGGCGGCCCTGGTCGCCATGATTCGCTCGATTCAGCTCGAAAACCCGGGCCGCATCACGATCGTCGATATCGACGACGAGACGGCGTTCGAGCGCGCCGTGGCCCTCGCGGTGCACGGCGGTCTCCCCGAGGCCGCCGTCCGCCGGGGTGCGGTCTTCACGCGGCGCCTCGCGCGCGCCGAAGTCGTGCGTGCCAAACAGTTCCGGCTGCCGCAGACCGGCGGGTGGCGGATCATCCCCGGCACCGACGGCGTGGTCGACAGTCTGGTGGTCGAGGAGTCCGGCCTGCACGCGGAGACGGTCCTCGCGCCGGACGACGTCCTCATCGCGGTACGCAGCACCGGTCTGAACTTCCGCGACGTCCTGATCGCTCTCAACGTCTACGAGGGTCCCGGGCGGCGCATCGGCAACGAATGCTCCGGCGACGTGGTCGCGGTCGGCTCGGCGGTGACCGAGTTCCGGCCCGGCGACCGGGTTTTCGGTCGCGTCGTGGATTCGCTGGCCGATTTGGCGGTGGCCCACCGCAGCGAACTCGCCACCATGCCCGAGCACTGGTCGTACGCGACGGCGGCGGCGATCCCCATCACCTACGGCTCGGCCTACCACGCGGTGGTCAACATGGCCGGGCTGCGCTCGGGGGAGAAGATCCTCATCCACTCGGCGGCCAGTGGTGTCGGCATGGCCGCGGTCGGGCTGGCGCGGCTGCTCGGCGCGGAGGTGTTCGCCACCGCGAGCCCGCAGAAGTTCGGCGTGCTGACCGATCTGGGGATTCCTGCGGATCACATCTGCTCCTCCCGTGACGGTGACTTCGAGCAGACCTTCCGCAACCTCGTCGGGCCCTCCGGGTTCGATGTCGCCATCGATGCGTTCTCTGGTCCCCTCGTCGACGCCACACTGCGATTGATGGCGCCCGGCGGACGGTTCATCGAGATCGGGCGGGCCGACCTGCGCGATCCGGAGAGCGTGGCACGTGAGTACGACGGCGTCGACTATCAGATCTTCAACCTGTTCGGGCTGACGCCGCAGGAGGTCCGCGATCGGCTCGGCCACATCATCGAACTCGTCACCTCCGGCCGCTGGCCGCTGATTCCGGTGCGCTCATGGGATATTCGCGAGCTCTCCGATGCGTTCAAGATCATCGGAGATGGGCTGCACGTCGGTAAGAACGTGGTGTCCATCCCGTCCACCGCTGCGTCATCGGCGGGCACGGTCCTGATCACCGGCGGCGTCGGCATGGCCGGCGCGCACACCGCCCGGCATCTGGTGCGTGCACACGGAGCGCGACAGCTGCTGCTGGTCTCGCGCAGCGGTGAAAACGCCGATGGTGCGGGTGAACTCGCGCAGGAACTGCGGGAACTGGGTGCGACCGTGCGCATCGCCGCGTGTGATATCGCCGATCCGGGCGCACTCTCCGCACTACTCGCGTCCATCTCGCCGGAGCACCCGCTGGTCGGTGTCGTCCATGCCGCCGGGGTCCTGCGGGACGGCATCGCCGCCGCGCTGACCGCGGAGGACATGCACACGGTGCTGCGGCCCAAGGCGCTCGGCGCCTGGCATCTGCACCGGCTCACCGAACACCTCGACCTCGACTTCTTCGTGATGTTCTCGTCGGTGGCCGGCGCGCTAGGCAATGCCGGTCAGGCGAACTACTCGGCGGCCAACGGATTCCTGGACGGTCTCGCGGCGCTCCGCCGCGATCGCGGACTGGCCGCGACCTCCATCGCCTGGGGGCTGTGGAGCGACGCCAGTGCGATGACGGCGGATGTCGTCACCGATGACGCCGCGCGCCTCGCGCGCCTCGGCATTGTCGGTCTGTCCGCCGAGGACGCCATGCAGCTGTTCGATCTCGCGGTGACCGGTCCCGAAACCGGGCCCGTGGCTTGCCGATTCGATCGAGCCCGACTGTTGTCGCCGCTGTTCGGTCAGGACGGAGCGGCTGGGGCGTCGGAGCATCTGGGCACGAGCACAGCCGCCGCGCCGCGCAATGACGGGTTCCGCCTCGAGTTGGCGACGACGCCGCCGAAGCAACGGGCGCAGACGGCGCTCACCGCGGTCCGGCTGGAGATCGCCGCGACCCTGGGCCTGGAGTCCGGCAACGATGTCGACCCCGACCTGGCATTCCGATCTCTCGGATTCGATTCGCTCACAGCGGTCGAATTGCGCAACCGGGTCAATGCGCTGACCGGACTGCGGCTGCCCACCACGGTGGTCTTCGACAACCCGACACCGCGTGCGCTGGCCGCCGCCATCGTCGAGGAACTGGCGGGCGAGCTGCGCGACGCCGTCGACGACGAGCTGCGCGTCCTTATCGGCCGGATGAAGGAGCTCACGGCCTCCGACCGCCTCACCGAGGACGGCCGAACCCGCCTCGGCACCGAATTGGGCGAACTCCAGCGGGAATTGCTCGGCGACGCGTCGGCCGACGGCCCGGGCGATCTGGCCACGCTCTCCGACGACGAGCTCTACGAGGCCATCGAGCGGGAGATCGAACTGGGAAGGAGCGTGGAATGACGGTCGTCCGCCACATCGACGTCGGTGAGCCCCTGTCCAGATTCGCGCGCGGCTGGCACTGCCTGGGCCTGGCCGAGACATTCCTCGACGGCAAGCCCCACGCCATCGAAGCATTCGGCACGAAACTGGTGGTCTTCGCCGACAACTCGGGAGAAATCCATGTCCTGGACGGATACTGCCGGCACCTGGGCGCGGACCTCTCGAAGGGAGAGGTCAAGGGCGACTCCATCGCCTGCCCATTCCACGACTGGCGCTGGGGCGGCGACGGCCGCTGCACCGGCATTCCCTACGCGAAACGCGTTCCGCCACTGGCCCGGACACGCTCGTGGCCGGTGCGCCGGCAGAACAAGCTCCTGCTGATCTGGCACGATCCGGAGGGCGCACCGCCCCCGGCCGCCGCCGAGATCCCCCGAATCGATCAGATCTTCGACGAGCGGTGGACCGACTGGAGCTGGGACGAGATACGGGTCGATGGGGCTCATCCACGCGAATTGCTCGACAACCTGGTTGATTTCGCCCACTTCTTCTATCAGCACTTCAGCATCCCCGACTACTTCCGGGCGGTGTTCGAGTGCGATCGGGCCACGCAGTATCTGCAGATGCGCGGCCGCCGCGACCACGGGCCGGGCAGTGAGCACACCGGGGACATGTCGGTCGTCTCCGAGGCCCGGTATTACGGACCCGGCTACATGGTGAACTTTCAGCACTACGACTACAGCGGACTGAAGCTCGAGGCCATCGCCGTCTTCGTCAACCACCCGATCGACGCGAACTCCTTTCGCCTGCAATGGGGTGTCTCCGTGCAACGGCCGCCCGGTTTCGACGAACGCGTGACGCGGCTGATCGCCGACCGGCTCCAGGACGCGACCTCCCGCGGATTCCTCCAGGACGTGGAGATCTGGAGCAACAAGACCCGGATCGACAATCCGCTGCTCTGCGACGACGACGGACCGGTCTACCAGGTCCGCCGGTGGTATGAGCAGTTCTTCGTCGATGCCGCCGATGTCCTGCCCGAGATGACCGAGCGATTCGAGTTCGAAGTCGACACCGAGTGGGCGACCTCGCACTGGGACCGCGAGGTCGCGGAGAACATCGCCGATCGGATCACACCCGAAATCACATACGCCACCAGCGAATCCACGAGGTAGCCATGCACGACGCCGTCATCGTCTCTGCCGTCCGCACACCGTTCACCCGCGCCTTCTCCGGCGCGCTGTCGGAGGCGTCCGAATTCGATCTCGCCAAGGCCGTGGTGCGCGGCGCGATCGACAAGCCCGGCCTGCGCCCGGAAACCATCGACGAGGTCGCCCTCGGTGAGGTCTACCAGGGTGGCGGCTGTATCGCCCGCTACGTCGCCCTGGACCTTGGAATGCCCGCCGACACACCGGGTATCGCCATCGGAGCGTTCTGCTCCTCGGGCATGGTCGCAATGCATCACGCGGTGGCGGCGGTGCGCTCCGGTATGAAGCACTGTGTCATCGCCGGCGGTGTGACCTCGGTGTCGATCTCGGCCGATCCGGCCACGGCACCCAAGACGTGGTCGCCGAGCCATCCCGGTTCCACCGGAGAACCCGCCTCGGATCTCACCTTCAATCTCGGCGAGATGACCGCCCGCAAGCTGGGCGTCTCCCGGACCGACATCGACGAATGGGCATACCGGGCCCACAGTACGGCGGTCGACGCCATCGACCGCGGGCTCTTCGACGAGGAGCACATCCCGGTCGAGGTCGGTGGGCGGAGCATCACCTCACCCGACGAGCTGCCCCGCCGGGACCTGACTCCGCAGGCCTTGGCGGAGCTCGAACCGGTTCTCGGGCCGGGTCACACGGTCACCGTCGGCAACCAGACCGGTTTGACCGATGGCGCTGCGGCACTGGCCATCTGCTCGCGCGCGTACGCGGACGAGCACCGGCTCACGCCCTTGGCGACGGTGCGCGGCTGGGCCAACGTGGGAGCCGAGCCGAACGAGGCCATGTCCGCGGCCCTCACCGCGACCCGGCGCTGCATGCAGGTGGCCGGCCTGCGGGCCGACAGCGTCACCCGATTCGAGGTCCACGACTCCTTCGCGGTGCTCGGGCTGGCCTTCGAACGCGGGCTCGACCTGGACCGCGACAAGATCAACGTGCTGGGCGGCGGGCTGGCCCTGGGACATCCGTTCGCCGGATCCGGTGCCCGCGTGGCCGTCACGCTCGTTCACTCACTGCGCCACAGCGGTGGCGGTACGGGAGTCGGGGTTGTGCTCGGCGCCGGTGGCATGGCCACCGCGATCGCACTGGAGGTCCCGGCCGCATGAGCGAGTTCCCCGAATCCGCGCCTGCCGGGGACATCACCCCGCATGAATTGGTCGAGGCCATACCGCCGCTGATCGCGACGGTGAGTTCGCGCCTGGAAGAGCACGCGGAGACCCTGCGGGACTGGTCGCGAGACTGGTTGCAAGCGTGGAACACCTACGGCGTCGACGCCGTCCTCGTCTTGGTGACCGAGGATTTCGTCTACCAGGATCCGTCGATGTTCGGCGACCGGATCGTGGGCAGGCCGGCTTTCCGGGAATTCCTCACCATGATGTGGCACGCGTTCCCCGACATGGCCATGGAGATCCCGTCCACGCCGTACGTGCCGCTGATCGGCACCGGCCTCGCCGTGCCGTGGCGGTTGACCGGAACCTTCACTGGCGACCTGCGGGCCGGCGACGATTTGACCATCGCCCCAACCGGCCATCGTTTCGACATCCACGGCATCGACCTGTACACCTACCGCGACGGACTGCTCTGTCACTGGACCAGCGTCGCCGACCAGATGAATCTGGCGCGTCAGCTCGGCCTGGTCCCCGACCCGAACAGCCGTCAGATCAAGTACGCGCTCCGGGCGCAACGGCTGCTCACCCCACTGCTGACGGCAGGACGGCGGAAGCGATGACGCCGACCCATGAGTCGGACACTGATCCGGCCGCCGACTTCTACAGCGCCCAGCGGCCACTGCGTACCGCGGCGCGGAGAGTCACCGTGGCGATCGCCGGCCACCGCTGGGCGACCACCCTCCTGCGCCATGTGCAGCCGCGCATGGACCGGGCCATGTACCGGCTCACCCGGGGCCGGTACAGCACCATGACGTTGTTCACCGGCCTGCTGCTCACCACCACCGGACGCCGGACCGGATTGCCGCGTTCGGTACCGCTGCTCTACATCGAATACCGAGATCGGTTGTACCTCACCGGATCCAACAGCGGCCGCACCAGCCACCCGGAATGGACAGCGAATCTGCTGGCGGATCCGGAAGCCGTCATCACCGTTAAGGGCCGTCGGCACGACGTCACCGCCCGGCTCCTGGAAGGAGCTGAGCGACAGCGTATCTGGCCGATGCTCACCGCAATCTGGCCGCCGTACGACATACACACCGCGCGCAGTGGGCGGACCCTGCGCGTATTCGAGCTCACCGTGCGGGATCGGAGCACCTCATGACCGCCACCACCCCGAAAGCCTTCCCCACGCGCTTCTACCGCGATCCCGAGTGGTCGAGAAGCATGGCCGCACCGCTGAAGCGGTTCGTCAAAGGCCCCGCCGAACCCGGACCCGCCGAATGGGACCTGGTGGCCACGTCGCTGTCGAAGGCCGACACCGTCGGTGGGGATCTGGCCGCCGCGATCAAGGCGCGGAAGGTGAGCATGAAGCTATTCCGCCAGGCCCTCGCGAAGGGGGTGGACACCCTCGAGCACGCACCGGAACCGTTGCGCGAGTTCTTCACCCAGCTCGAGCGGCGACCCGACTGGGTCGACGACGAGCTGCTGGAACGCGGCGCGACCGTGGTGCGGCAGTGCGGCCGCAACGGCATCGATGTGATCACGATCGGCCTGCTGAGCGGATACCGGGCCTCCGCCACCACCGATATCCTGGTGCGGACCGGCGGTCTCCGCGGATCCGGTACGGCCCGCCGGATCGGGGAAACCGCGACCTGGTGGTTCGAGTGCATCCAACCCGGCGGCCTGGACCGGTCGGCCGCGGGCTGGCAGTTGACGGCCCATGTACGACTGATGCACGCGATGGTGAACCAGCACTTCGAGGCGGCTGACGACTGGGACGAGTCGGCGTGGGGAAAACCGATCAACCAGGCCGATCTGGCGGGCACCTACCATCTGTTCTGCACGTCGTTCCTACTGATGCTGCGATTGCTCGGCATGCGCATCGGATCCGAGGACGGATACGCGGTCATGCATCTGTGGCGGTATATCGGATGGCTGACCGGTGTCGACGAGGAACTGCTCGGACTCGATGAGCAGCAGGCACGCAAGAAGCTGTTCCACCTCACGCTGGCGACGCCCGCGGGAGATGCGAACTCGCCCTTGCTGGCCGATTCGCTGATCGAGTCTCGGAAGCACCTGAACTTCGGCTCATATCCCGAGCTCTGGCGTCGATACGAATATCTCAGGTTCCGCAGCCTCGCATCCTTCTACCTGGGACTGACCGGAATGCGCGAGCTGGGACTGCGTCCGGTACCTCCTTGGTATCCCATCGCCCGCGGGCTACGGAACCTACTGGTATTCAATGTGTTACGAGCACTTCCCGGTGGGGACCGGCAACTCACCCGGCTCGGTGAACGCGAACTCGACTTGGTGATGCGGGAGTTCTGGGGGAAGGAGAGCGCGTCACTCGCACCCGACCAGTACGCCGGCCAATAGCCGCACGTCCGACGGTCGTGGGCATCTCTCGAGCTGCGGAAGCCGCTGAACCGCAATAGATTTGCGGGGACATATCAATGGGAGGGGCCGAGAGATGGCTGTCGGAATTCTGCGCACGGGCGCATATGTACCGCCGCGTGAAGTCCGCAACGCGACCATCGCCGAGTGGGCCGGTACGACGACAGAGTGGGTGCGGGAACGAACCGGCATCGAAGGGCGGCGGTACGCCGATGCGCAGACCGCCACCTCCGATCTGGCGTATCAGGCGGCGGTCGATCTGCTCGGGCAGCGGGAGGGGTGGCCGCGGATCAGCAACATTATCGTGGCCACCTCTACCGCGGATCAGCCGCAGCCGGCGACAGCTGCTGCGCTGCAACACAAGTTGGGGCTGAGCGGGATGCCGGCGTTCGATCTGAACTCGGTGTGTGTGGGTTACCTGTTCGCGCTGACGGTGGCGGCGGGGTTGGTGGAGCGTGAAGGGGAGAGTGGGGGAGCGGCTCTGGTTGTCGGGGCCGACAAGTACTCGACCATCATGAATCGGTCGGATCGGAAGACGGTCAGTCTGTTCGGCGATGGGGCCGGGGCGACGCTGGTGGGGATGGTGCCGGAGGGGTATGGGCTGCATGCCAGCAGGCTGGTGACCGATGGGGAATTGAGGTCTCTGGTCGAGGTTCCCGCGGATGATCCGCTGTTCCGGATGGACGGCCGCGCGGTCCGCGACTACGTGCTGACCACGCTGCCCAAACTCATCGCCGAGGCGCTGGCGGAGTCCGGGTTCACCCTCGACGAGCTGGACCGAATCATCCTGCACCAGGCCAATACTCGGCTGCTCGAGACCTGTATCGAGGAGCTCGGGCTGGATCCCGCGAAGGTGCCGCTGACCGCTCCCCGGTACGGGAACACCGGTGCGGCTTCGATTCCCATCACGCTGCACAGTTCGCAACTGGAGCGGCCGTTGCGGCGTGGGGAGCGGCTGTTGCTGGCCGGGGTCGGCGGTGGGATGAGCGCGGGGGCCGCGATTCTGACATGGTATTGAGTCAGATCGAATGAGGAAGGGTCGCAATGCGTCTCGAAGGTAAGGCTGCCGTGGTCACCGGTAGTACGCGGGGGCTCGGGTTCGCCATCGCGAAAGCGTTTCTGGCGGAAGGGGCGTCGGTGATGTGCTCGGCGCGGACGGCCGGGGACTTCCAGCTGCTGAAGGAGGAGTTTCCGGATCGGTGTCTGTTCCAGCCGGCCGATGTCACCGATCCGGAGTCGGTGCGGCGGTTGATGGGAGCGGCGGCGGAGGCGCTGGGCGGGATGGATGTGGTGGTGGCCAATGCGGGAGTGAGCCGGGACGGGTTGATCGAGCAGCTCGCGCCGGAGGATTGGGACGCCATGGTCACGACGAATCTGACCGGGACGTTCCTGTGCACCCGCGCGGCGGTGCCGCATATGAAGGAGCGGGGTGGGGTGATCATCAACATGTCCTCGTCCATGGCGACGCGGATCGCGAAGGGGGCGGCGGGGTACAGCGCGACCAAGGCCGCCATCGAGATGTTCACCAAGACCAGCGCTATCGAGTTGGGGCGGTACGGGATCCGGGTGTGCGCGCTGTCGCCGGGGATTCTCGACGAGGGGATGGGCGGTCGGCTGGCCGAGAACGATCGCGTGTGGGCGGCCTATCGCAAGCGGTTCGCGCTGGGGCGGGCCGGGCGGGTCGGGGAGGCGGCGCAGGCGGCGGTGTTCCTGGCGTCGGCGGACGCGTCCTATGTCAATGGGGCGATTCTCGATGTCAATGGCGGTCTGATGTGGGCGTGAGCGAGGATCTCGCCATGGTTGCCGCGCCGATTGAAGTCCGACTGGTCAGGATGTAATGCATGGGAGCTAAGAACATTCCGTGGACCACCGCCGACATGCCGGATCTGCACGGGCGCACCGCGATCGTCACCGGGGCCAGCGGCGGGCTGGGGCTGGAGACCGCGCGGCGGCTCGCGGAACGCGGGGCACGGGTGGTCATGGCATGTCGCAGTGCCGAGAAGGCCGCGGCGGCCGCGGAGAGCATTCGGGCGAGCGCTCCGGATGCCGAATTGCCATTCCTGGAACTGGATCTGACGTCACTGGAATCGGTGCGCAAGGCCGCCGTGCGGCTGCACGAGGACTTCGGGCAGATCGACCTGCTGGTGAACAACGCGGGTACGCTGAGCCGGGAACGGACGATTACCGACGACGGCTTCGAAACCACCTTCGGCACAAACCATCTGGGGCCGTTCGCGTTCACCGGGCTGGTGCTGGACCTGCTGCAGGCCGCACCGCACGGGCGAGTCGTCACGGTGACCAGTGGCCTGCCCGCGCAGAAGGGCACCTGGCTCGACCTCGACGACCTGACCTACGAGCGGCGCACCTACAAGGCCTACCCCGCCTACGCGCAGTCCAAGCAGGCCAACGCCAGCTTCGCATTCGAACTGCAGCGGCAGCTCAACGGCACCGGCAGCCGGCTGATCTCGGTGCTGGCCCACCCGGGCGCCGCCGAATCCGACTTCGCCCAGAACTTCGGTCCCGCGGTCGCCTTACTGTCCCGGCCCACACTGCGCTGGGTATTCCGGATCGTCATGCAGACCGTCGAGATGGGTGCGCTGCCGAGCCTGCGCGCCGCCACCGACCCCGGCGTGCGCGGCGGTGACTTCTACGGCCCCACCGGCTCGACCAAGGGCTACCCGGTGCCGAACGCGGCCGGGGAACGCACCCGCGATCCCGAGCTGGCGGCCCAGCTGTGGGCCGAATCCGAACGGCTCACCGGAGTCACCTACCGGTTCGATCTACTCGACGATGCGGCGGACTAGGCCCGATACGCCGAACGCCCCCTGAAATCCTCAGGGGGCGTTCACCTTACGACCGGGTCAGCGGCTCGGGTTCGGATCCACGTCGTCGTCGGTCAGCAGGGCGCTGCCGGCGACGCGATCGGTGGCCAGGGCGTCGAGGAAGGCACGCGCCCACCGGTCGACGTCATGGGTCAGGACCTGGCGCCGCATCGAACGCATCCGGCGGCGACGGGTGTCGCGGTCGTCGTCGATCGCGCCGATCAGGGCGTCCTTGACGCTGTCGAGATCGTGCGGATTGCACAGGTAGGCCTGCCGCAATTCCGCTGCCGCACCGGTGAATTCGCTCAGCACCAGCGCACCGTTGAGGCTGCCCTGACACGCCACGTACTCCTTGGCGACCAGGTTCATGCCGTCGCGCAGCGGCGTCACCACCATGACATCGGCGGCCACGAAGAACGCGATCAGCTCGTCGCGCGGGATCGGGCGGTGCAGGTAGTGCACCACCGGATAACCCACCCGGGAGAACTCGCCGTTGATCCGGCCCACCTGGCGCTCGATATCGCCACGCATCTGAATGTAGGACTCGACCCGTTCCCGGCTCGGCGTGGCCAGCTGCACCATCACGGTGTCCGCCGGATCGATCCGGCCGTCGTGCAGCAACTCCTCCAGCGCGGCCAGCCGGATGTCGATGCCCTTGGTGTAGTCCAGGCGGTCCACACCCAGCAGGATCGTCTTCGGATTGCCCAGCTCCGCACGGATTTTCGCGGCCCGCTCCCGCACCCCGCGGCGGCGCGAATACTCGTCCAGCTCGGTGGAGGTGATGGAGATCGGGAAGGCGCCCACCCGCACGGTGCGGAAACCCACCTGCACCACACCGAGTTTCGAACGCACGCCCACATTGCCGCGCGACGTCGGCTGGCCGGCCAGCCTTCTGGCCAGATACAGGAAGTTCTGCGCACCGCCCGGCAGATGGAAACCGATCAGGTCGGCGCCCAGCAGGCCCTCGACGATCTCGGTGCGCCACGGCATCTGCATGAACAGTTCCACCGGTGGGAACGGAATGTGCAGGAAGAAGCCGATGGTCAGATCGGGCCGCAGCATGCGCAGCATCTTCGGCACCAACTGCAGCTGATAGTCCTGCACCCACACCGTCGCGCCCTCGGCGGCCACCTTGGCGGTGTACTCGGCGAAACGGCGGTTCACCTGGACGTACGCCTGCCACCACTGGCGGTCGTAGACCGGCCGCACGATCACGTCGTGATACAGCGGCCACAGCGTCGCGTTGGAGAAGCCCTCGTAGTAATCGGCGACCTCGTCGCCCGACAGTGGCACCGGATGCAGTTCCAGACCGTCCTCGACGATCGGATCCAGATCCACATCCGGGACGCCGGCCCAGCCGACCCAGGCGCCCTTGTTGTTGCGCAGCACCGGTTCCAGCGCGGTCACCAGGCCGCCGGGGCTGCGCTTCCAGCGAGTGGTTCCATCGGGTAGTCGCTCCAGGTCGACCGGAAGCCGGTTGGCGACGACGACGAAACCGGAGCCGGAGCTATCCGGGTGCACGGGTCATTCGCCTCGCGTCGGACCGATGCCCAGCATGGACAGCAGCATGCGGCACTCGTCGGCATCGGTGGCGTAGGCGGCCACCACGCGCTGGGCCTGTCGAGCGGTTTCGTCGGCGAGCGGTTCCAGATCGTCGTCCGCGATGTCGTTTGCGCCGGTCTTCGCGGCCATCTCATGTCCTCTCGGGAAAGTCTGCTCGGTGCGAGGAGTCCATCGTATCTGCCAGGAAAGTCGGGACCGTGCGCTGCGTACATTGCGAGCCCTAACCGCAATGGTCGTGCTCGCGAGACCTGCCGACCAGACCGCACGGTCGGCGGCACCGAGCGAAACGTTCCAGGCCCCGATGCCTATACGGTCTACGAAACGTAGAAATCGGAAACGTGGCGAAGGGGTCTGAAGCATGCCGTTGGCGACGGTGAACGGAATCTCGCTGAACTACCAGGTCAAGGGAGACCGGTCCAAGGGCACCGACGTCAAGGGTGCCGCACCGCTGGTCGTCATGATCATGGGCACCGGCAGTGGCGGCCGGGTGTGGGAACTGCACCAGGTGCCCGCGCTGGTCGCCGCCGGATTCCGGGTCTGCACCTTCGACAACCGCGGCATCGCACCGTCCTTCGAATCGCCCGCCGGGATCACCATCGACGACCTGGTGCGCGACACCGCCGCCCTCATCGAGTTCCTCGACGAGGGACCGGCCCTGGTGGTCGGTCAGTCCATGGGCGCGCGGGTCGCGCAGGAACTCGCGCTGGCCCGGCCCGACCTGGTCCGCAAGGCCATTTTCATGGCCGGACACGCCCGGCTCGACCAGTTCCAGAAGACGCTCTCGTTCGGCGAGCACGAACTCGACGCCTCCGGCACGCGGCTGCCCGCCAAATACGAGGCCGCCATGACCGCCATCATGAACCTCTCGCCGGCCACCATGGCCGACCCGCACGCCGCCCGTGACTGGCTCGACCTGTTCGAATTCACCGGCGGCCCGGCCGCGCCCGGCGTGCGCGCCCAGCGGCGCATGGACCACGACTTCGACCGCACCCAGGCCTACCGGGCCATCACCGTGCCCTGCCTGTCCATGGGCTTCGCGGACGACCGGATGATCCCGCCCTACCTTTCCCGCGAAGTCGCCGATATCATTCCGGGAGCCCGTTACCAGGAGGTTCCCGACGCCGGACACTTCGGCTACCTGGAACAACCGGAGGCCGTCAACAAGATCCTGCTCGAATTCTTCGCGGCCTGAACGAAGTGCAGGTAACCGCCCAGCGGTAACGCCTGCCTTGCTAGGGTCGAATCAACGTCGGGGGCTCGTTCCATCACTGCGGTGACTGGACGATCCGTCTACGTTCCCGTACACAGCGCCAGTATCCAGTGAGGTGAAATGAGCACCAACCCCTTCGATGACGAAGACGGCCGGTTCTTCGTCCTGGTCAACGATGAGGAACAGCACTCCCTGTGGCCCGCCTTCGCCGAAGTTCCGGCGGGTTGGCGAGTCGTCTTCGGCGAGGACAGCCGTGCCGCGTGCGTCGAGTACGTCGAGAAGAACTGGACCGACATGCGTCCGAAGAGCCTGCGAGACGCCATGGCGGCGGACGACGCGGCTCGTCAGGCGGCTCAGTCCTGACACTCTGCGGTTAGTCCGATACTGCGCGAACGGCTTCCGAACGCGGCCGGTCGATGCCACGAGCGTCGCCCGGCCGCGCTCCGGTCTTCCACGCAGCATCGTTCCGACTGGGACGCCGGCTTTTCCGCGCAGCCGGCCACCCCGGTTATGATGGCACCGCTTTCCGCCTCCTTAGCTCAGTGGTAGAGCACCGCTCTTGTAAAGCGAAGGTCGTCAGTTCAATCCTGACAGGGGGCTCAGCAGACAATCAGGGCGAGGACCTCCGGGTCCTCGCCCTGATGTCGTTCCGAGGTCCCCGCAGCGCTACCGGGGGTTGGTGCGCTCCTCGCAGGAAACTCCCAGGGAAGGGTCAGGTTCTTCGCGGGGGAAGCGCAGAATATGGCCTTATGACAGGTGTGCCCGTTCAGCCGCGCGAACCCGAGGCGAGGGTGCTCGTCGTTGACGACGAGCCCATGATCGTCGAGCTACTGTCGGTGAGCCTGCGGTATCAAGGGTTCGAGGTCGCGAGTGCCGCGAGCGGCACCGAGGGGCTGGACAAGGCCAAGACCTTCCGGCCGGATGCGCTGATCATCGATGTGATGATGCCCGGGATGGACGGCTTCGGGTTGCTGCGGCGGCTCCGGGCCGACGGGATCGACGCACCGGTGCTGTTCCTGACCGCGCGCGACGACGTGGACGACAAGATCACCGGACTGACGCTGGGGGCCGACGACTACGTCACCAAGCCGTTCAGCCTCGAAGAGGTGGTCGCGCGGCTGCGGGTGATTCTGCGGCGGTCCGGGCGCTCGGCGCCGGAGACCAAGACGTCGCGGCTGCGGTTCGCCGATATCGAACTCGACGACGACACCCACGAGGTGTGGAAGGCGGGCGAACCGGTTGCCCTGTCGCCCACCGAGTTCACGCTGCTGCGGTACTTCCTGGTCAATGCCGGCACCGTGCTGAGCAAGCCGCGGATCCTGGACCACGTGTGGCGCTACGACTTCGGCGGCGAGGTCGGCGTGGTCGAAACCTATGTGTCCTACCTGCGCAAGAAGGTCGACACCGGACCGGATCGGCTCATCCACACCCTGCGCGGGGTCGGCTACGTCATGCGGGAGCCGCGCGGTAAGACGGCCAACGCGTGAACGCTGCCCCGCCGGTCGATGGCAAAGGCACGGCTCGCAGTCTCCGGGGCAAGCTCGCCGACCGGTTCGCCGCGGTGCCGCTGCGCACCACCCTGGTGCTCGCGCTGGTGTCCCTGGTCGGATTCGGGCTGCTGGTCTCGGGTATCGCGGTCACCTCGCTGATGCGCAATGTGCTGGTCGAACGGATCGACCGGCAGCTCTACGACGCGGCTCACAGCTGGGCCGCGCCCGGCGCGCAACGCCCGGAACCGCTGCCCACCGTACGCGGGCGGGAACGGCCGCCGCACCTGTACTGGGTGCAGGTGCAGGATGCGACGGGCCAGGTCACGCTGAGCCTGTCGGCGGGCGTGCAGCAGCCCGAGGTGCCCGCGGACCTGGGCAATCGGCCGGAGACCGTCGGCTCGGTGGGCGCGTCCTCCGAGGAGTGGCGGGTGCTGCGGACCGTCAACGAGTACGGCACCAGCACCATCGCGCTGCGCATGGACGAGACGAACTCGCTGCTGGACAAGCTGATCGTGCTGCAACTGGTGATCGGCGCGCTGGTGCTGGCGGCGCTGGCGGCGGTGGCACGCATCGTGATCCGGCGCAGTCTGCGGCCGCTACGGGAGGTCGAGCGCACCGCGGCCGCCATCGCGGGCGGTGACCTGCATCAGCGAGTTCCGGTGCGCGGCACCGACACCGAGGTCGATCACCTCTCGCAGTCGCTGAACACCATGCTGACCCAGATCCAGCAGGCCTTCGCCGCCACCGAGGCCTCCGAGGAGGCGGCGCGGCGCTCCGAGGCCAAGATGCGGCGCTTCGTCGCCGATGCCAGCCACGAACTGCGCACCCCGCTCACCACCATCAAGGGCTTCTCCGAGCTGTACCGGCAGGGCGCGATCACCGATCCCGACATGCTGATGGACCGCATCGAACGCGAGTCCAAGCGGATGGGGCTGCTGATCGAGGACCTGCTCATGCTGGCCCGGCTGGACGCGCAGCGACCGATCGAGCGGCGGCCGCTGGACCTGCTCATGATGGCCAGCGATGCCGTGCACAGTGCGCGCGCCCTGGCGGCGGCCCAGCGCCCGGAGGGGCCCGAACGCAAGATCGACCTCGAAATCCGGCCCGGGCCCGGCACTCTGGAGATGCTCGGCGACGAGACGCGGCTGCGGCAGGTGCTGGCCAACCTGATCAACAACGCGCTGGTGCACACCCCGCCCGAGGCGGAGGTGACGGTGCGGCTCACCCCGGCCGCCGACGAGGTGCTCATCGAGGTCGCCGACACCGGGCCGGGACTGGCGGCCGAACAGGCCGAGCGGGTCTTCGAACGCTTCTATCGCACCGATGCGTCCCGCAGCCGGGACAGCGGCGGTACCGGACTGGGACTGTCGATCGTGCATGCGCTGGTCGACGCGCACGGCGGCAAGGTGTCGGTGACCAGCGAGCCGGGGAAGGGCACCACGTTCACCGTCCGGCTGCCGCGCGAACCGCGCTGAGCGGGGTGCCCGCGCGGGACGCGGGCACCCGGGTTCACTACGCGGGGACGTTCGCTCCGTAGCCGAGGTCGCGCAGGGCCTGCTTGATCATGGCCTGCGCCTCGTCGAGGGATTCCTTGCTGGGTTCCGGGTCCGCCCCGCTGATGTCGAAGTCACCCAGGTGGAAGGCCGGGAAGACGTGCATGTGCAGGTGCGGCACCTCGAGACCCGCGATGAGCAGGCCCGCCCGCGGGGCGTCCCAGGCGGCCCGCACGGCCTGGCCGATCTTCTGGGCGACCGCGGTCAGGCGCGCGAAGGTGCCCGGATCGACGTCCTGCCACTGGTCGATCTCCTTGCGCGGCACCACCAGTGTGTGCCCCTGCGTCACCGGGGCGATCGTGAGGAAGCCGACGAATTCGTCGTCCTCCCAGACGAACCGGCCCGGCAGCTGACCTTCGATGATTGCGGAGAAAACAGAAGCCATGCCCGGGACCTTACGCGGGGAAGGACACCCCCGTGCGAACGCACAACAGACCGCTACCGATGGCGTCTGCCCGGCCCTTTAAGCTGTCTGCCGTGCGCGTACTCGTCATTGGTTCCGGAGCCCGTGAACATGCCCTCGTCCTGGCACTGCGCAAGGACCCGGCGGTGTCCGCCGTGTATGCGGCGCCCGGCAATGCCGGCATCGCCCAGCACGCCGAGGTGCGTGCGGTGGACGCCACCTCCGGGGCGGAGGTGACCGCGCTCGCCCAGGAGCTGGGCGTCGATCTGGTCGTGGTCGGACCCGAGGTGCCGCTGGTGCTCGGCGTGGCCGACGCGGTGCGGGCCGGCGGGATCCCGGCGTTCGGCCCGTCCGCCGCCGCCGCGCGGATCGAGGGCTCGAAGGCCTTCGCCAAGGACGTCATGAACGCGGCCGGGGTGCGCACGGCGCACAGCGAGATCGTCGATCATCCGGGCGAATTGGATGCGGCGCTGGATCGTTTCGGGCCGACCTGGGTGGTCAAGGACGACGGCCTGGCCGCCGGCAAGGGCGTCGTGGTGACCCCGGACCGGTCGGTGGCCCGTGAGCACGGCGCCGAACTGCTCGAGCAGGGCCACCCGGTGCTGCTGGAGTCGTTCCTCGACGGCCCCGAGGTGTCACTGTTCTGCCTGGTGGACGGCGAGACCGTGGTGCCGCTGCTGCCCGCCCAGGACCACAAGCGGGTCGGCGACGGCGACACCGGGCCGAACACCGGCGGCATGGGTGCGTACACGCCGCTGCCGTGGCTGCCGGACGAGACCCTGCAGGCCATTGTCGACGATGTGGTGAAACCCGTTGCGGCCGAGATGGTTCGCCGCGGCGTGCCGTTCAGCGGCCTGCTGTACGCCGGTCTCGCCGTCGGGCAGGCCGGGCCGGCCGTGGTCGAATTCAACTGCCGCTTCGGCGATCCCGAGACCCAGGCCGTGCTGGCCATGCTGGACAGCCCGCTGGGCGAGCTGCTGTACGCCACCGCGACCGGCACCCTGGACCAGGTGCCCGCGCCGCGCTGGAAGGACGGCGCCGCCGTCACCGTGGTGCTGGCCGCCGAGAACTACCCGGCCCGCCCGCGCAGCGGCGATGTCATCACCGGGGCCGAATCCACCGGTACCGGAACCGAATCCGAGGTGCTGCACGCCGGCACCGCGCAGCGTGAGGACGGCGCGCTGGTGTCCGCCGGCGGCCGCGTGCTCGCCGTCGTCGGCCAGGGCGCGGATCTCGTCGAGGCCCGCAAGAACGCCTACGACCGGCTGGCCGGAATCAAGCTGCCGGGCGGCCACTTCCGCACCGACATCGCGCTGGCCGCCACCGAGGGCCGAATCACCGTCCCGGCCTCCGCCTGAAGGCCGACGACCCGAAGTCCGAATCCGCGCCTGAACCTCGAATGCCAGCGCGACAACTGATTTCGTACCGATCGGGGTAACTCCCCGGGTACCCCTGACATTGTTTCGGCCCTGGACCGCCGGCACGCGTCGCCAACGGTCAACGGCTCCCGAGCCGTGCGCTGAAGTTTCGGGGAGGCGGGGGCGCTCAGCCGACGATGATGCCGTGTTGGGCCAGCCAGGGCTGCGGGTCCACGTGCTGGCCGTTGATGATGATCTCGAAGTGCAGGTGCGGTCCCGTCGAGTCGCCGCGGTTGCCGATGCGCGCGATCTGCAGGCCCGCCGGGACGCGCTCGCCGACCGACACCGAGAAGTCGTACATGTGCCCGTAGACGGAGATGGTGCCGTCGTCGTGGCGGATGCGCACCCACAGCCCGAAGCCCTGGGCCGGGCCCGCGTCGATGACGGTGCCCGCCGCCACCGCGTAGATCGGTGAGCCGAGCGGCGCGGCGATGTCGATGCCCGCGTGGAAGGTGCCCCAGCGCGCCCCGAATCCGGAGGTGAACACGCCCTTCGCGGGCAGCGCGAACCCGCCGGCGCCGGGAATCACGAAGCCGGGCGGCAGCGAACTGTCCGGTGACGGCGTCATCCACGGCTGCGGCTGCCCGGCGACCGCCGCCGCGGCCTCCGCCTTGGCCCGCTCCAGCGTGGCCGCCGCGGCCGCCGAGACCACCGCCTGCTCGCGCAGATGCTCACCGTTGTTGATGGCGTCCAGATACCGCTTCGACGTCTCCGGGGAGGCCTGCACCTGCAGCGGATACTGCACCGGAACCCGCAGCGCCACACCGGGACCCACCTCGGCGTCGGTGGGCAGCAGGCCCAGTGCGCCGTCCGCGCTCGCGAACACCAGCACCGCGACCACACCGCCGATCAGCACCCGGTGCCGAATGCCCCACGCGCGCACCACCGGCCACTGCCGCCGCGCTTCGGCCCGGCCCCGCCGCACCAGCTCGACGGTCTCGGCCCACGTGCGCGGCCGCCGGGCCCACAGCTCGATCGCGCGTTCCCGCGCGATCGGCGCGTACAGCCGCAGCCAGGCGATCGCCTGCCCCGCGAGCCGGACCACCGACCGCCAGACCCGTTCCAGCGCCTCCTGACTCCGCGAGGGCTCTTCCTGGAATACCAGCTGCGACCGCACACCCGGCGTATAGCTGTCCGTCGCGCCGGCTGTCCGCGGCGGCGCGGGTTCGGGTGGGTATGGGTCGGCCTCCGGGGTGGTCCCGGTGGTTGCTGGTCCCCCCTGCACAGCCGCCTCCTCAGGCATTCGGGTGGCAGTTCCCGGACAGGCGGGGGAGTCGGTGCTCTACCGTCTGTCGAGTGCGTATCGAATCTCGCCGGTCGACCATTCCACCTTTTTACGTGATGGACGTCTGGAAAGCAGCAGCTGAACGGGCCCGGACACACGGAGATGTGCTGGTGCTGGCCGCGGGGCAGCCGTCCACGCCCGCTCCGGCGGCGGTTTTGCGCGCCACCAAGGCGGCCATGGATTCCGAATTGCTGGGCTATACCGAGACATTCGGGACCCTGGCGCTGCGGGAGGCCATCGCGGAGCACCATCGCAGCACCTACGGGGTCCGCGTGGACGCGGACGATGTCGTGGTGACCACCGGTTCCTCCGGCGCGTTCACCCTCATCTTCCTGGCGGCCTTCGATCCCGGCGACACCGTGGTGGTGGCCCGGCCGGGCTATCCGGCCTACCGGAACACGCTGACCGCGCTGGGCTGCGATGTGGTCGAACTGGACTGCGGGCCGGAGACCCGGTTCCAGCCGACCGTGGCCATGCTGGAGGCGCTGCCGGAGCCGCCCGCGGGCCTGATCGTGGCGAGCCCGGCCAATCCGACCGGGACCATGATCGCGCCGGAGGAGCTGGCGGCGCTGGCCCGCTGGTGCGACGAGCACGGGACGCTGCTCATCTCCGACGAGATCTACCACGGCATCGTCTACGCCGGCACCGAGCCGACCTCCTCGGCCTGGGAGACCTCTCGGGAGTCGGTGGTCATCGGCTCGGTGTCCAAGTACTTCTCCATGACCGGCTGGCGGCTGGGCTGGATGCTGGTGCCGGAATCGTTGCGCCCGGCGCTGCAGCGACTGGCGTCCAACATGACGGTGTGCCCCCCGGCTATTTCTCAGTTCGCGGCGGTGCACGCGTTCGGCGCCGAGGCCAAAGCCGAACTGGACGGTCATGTGCGGCGCTATGCGGCGAATCGCCAGCTGCTGCTGTCGGGCCTGCCCAAGCTCGGCATCACCGACCTCGCCCCCGCCGACGGTGCGTTCTATGCCTACGCGGATATCGCTCACCTGACCGATGATTCGATGCGCTGGTGCACCGAGGTGCTCGACGCCACCGGTGTGGCGCTGGCTCCCGGCATCGACTTCGACACCCGCAACGGCCATCACACGGTTCGCTTCTCGTTCGCCGGAGCCGGTGCCGACATCGAAGAGGCACTGGACCGGTTGGAACGGTATTTGGCCTGATCTGCCAAGGAGATTGAGCGCAGTGGGCAAAATGAACACAGCGCCGGTGATGACTGGCACGATTGCACCGTGACCACTGCGACGACTCCGAAAGGCGAACGGCGTCGCCAAGCGCTGGTTTGTGCCGCCGCCGAGCTCCTGCTCGAAGGCGGCTTCGAAGCGGTCCGGCACCGCTCGGTGGCAACCCGGGCGGATCTGCCGCTCGCGTCGACCACCTACTACTTCGAATCGCTCGAGGATCTGATCGCGCGCGCGGTCGAGTTCTCCGGCAATGCCGAACTGGAGGCCATGCGCCGCCGCGTCGGCGAGGTGACGCACCGCCGGCGCGGGGCGGAGGCCACCGTGGAATTGGTGCTGGACCTGTTGGTGGGTCCGGAGATTCAGGACCTGGACGCGCGGGGCCAGCTGATCGCCCGCTACGAGCGCTCGGTCGCGTCCGCCCGGCACCCGGAACTACGAGAGGTCCAGCTGCGACTACGCGCCCAGCTGGACGAGCTGCTGACCGACGTGCTGCGCCGCTCCGACCGCGTGGTGCGCACCGAACAGACCCGCCGCCTGGTGGCGGTCGTCGATGGGGCGGTGGTGACCGCGCTCGGTGAACTCGACCCGCAGCCCCGGCGCATGGCACGGGGCGCGCTGCTCGAGATCATCGACATCGTCGCCCCACCGGCATAACTCGGCCCGACGCCCGGGGACTCTCGGGACGCCCCGGCCGGGGCGAACCTCCGCCGCGATGATGGCGGGGCAAACCGGCGGGAAACCCACCGGTAAACTGGGACAACGTGAGTCTTGTGCCGAACGTCCTTGCCACCCGCTACGCCAGCCCCGAGCTGGTTCATCTGTGGTCGCCCGAGAACAAGATCGTGCTCGAGCGGCGGTTGTGGCTGGAGGTGTTGCGGGCCCAGGCCGAGTTGGGGGTGGATGTTCCGGCGGGGGTCGTCGAGGACTACGAGCGGGTCATCGATCGGGTGGATCTGCAGTCGATCGCGGAACGCGAGCGGGTCACCCGGCACGATGTGAAGGCCCGGATCGAGGAGTTCAACGCGCTCGCGGGGCACGAGCACGTGCACAAGGGCATGACCTCGCGGGATCTCACCGAGAACGTGGAGCAGCTGCAGATCCGGCTCTCGCTCGAGCACGTGTACGGCCACGGCGTGGCCATCGCGGCCCGGCTGGCGGAGCGGGCCGCCCAGTATCAGACGCTGGTGATGGCGGGCCGCTCGCACAATGTGGCGGCGCAGGCCACCACCCTCGGCAAGCGATTCGCTTCCGCCGCAGACGAATTGCTCATCGCGCTGACCCGGCTGCGGGAGCTGATCGACCGATACCCGTTGCGCGGCATCAAGGGTCCGATGGGCACCGCGCAGGACATGCTGGATCTGCTCGGCGGCGACGCGGCCAAGCTGGCGCAGCTGGAACAGAAGGTGGCCGGCCACCTGGGTTTCGCGAATGTGTTCACCAGTGTGGGCCAGATCTACCCGCGCTCGCTGGACCACGATGTGCTCTCCGCGCTGGTGCAGGTGGGCGCGGGCCCGTCCTCGTTCGCGCACACCATTCGCCTGATGGCGGGCCACGAGCTGGTCACCGAGGGCTTCCAGCCCGGCCAGGTGGGCTCCTCGGCCATGCCGCACAAGATGAACACCCGCTCGTGTGAGCGCGTCAACGGCCTGCAGGTGGTGCTGCGCGGCTACGGCTCGATGGCGGCCGAGCTGGCGGGCGCACAGTGGAACGAGGGCGACGTGTTCTGCTCGGTGGTGCGCCGGGTCGCGCTGCCGGACGCCTTCTTCGCCATCGACGGCATGATGGAGACCTTCCTGACCGTGCTGGCCGAATTCGGCGCGTACCCGGCCGTGGTCGACCGCGAGCTCAACCGCTACCTGCCGTTCCTGGCCACCACCCGCATCCTGATGGCGGCGGTGCGCGCGGGCGTGGGCCGTGAGACCGCCCACGAGGTCATCAAGGAGCACGCGGTGGCGGTGGCGCTGGCCATGCGTGAGCAGGGCCGCGAACCCGATCTGCTGGACCGCCTGGCCGCCGACGACCGCATGCCGCTGGACCGGGCCGCCCTGGATGCGGCCCTGGCGGACCGTTCCGCCTTCATCGGCGCGGCCGAGGCGCAGACCGCCGATGTGATCGCCCAGGTCCAGAAGCTGGTCGACGCGAATCCGGAGGCCGCGCGCTACACGCCGTCGCCGATCCTCTAGGGATACAACGACTCTCGAATCTCGCCCCCGGCTCCGGAACGGAGCCGGGGGCGAACGAGTTGTAGGCGAAGTATTGCGGGGTCGCTCGCCCGGCCACTGGGTCGAGTCGGGCGGGTGTGGGGTAGGGGGCTCTAGGCTCTGCGGACATGAACCCTTACACGATCTTCTCCGACATCGTTGCCGGGCGGGCACCGTCGTCCAAGGTGTACGAGGACGAGGATTGCCTGGCGTTCATGGATATTCGGCCGGTGACGCCCGGGCATGTGCTGGTGATTCCGAAGATGCCCGTCCGGAGCCTGGCGGAGCTGGATCCGGCGTTGGGCGGCAAGCTGTTTCAGGTGGGGCAGCGCATCGCGGCGGGCCTGCGGGAGTCCGAGGTGCACTGTGACGGAGTGAATTTCTTCCTGGCCGACGGGGTCACGGCGGGGCAGGAGGTGTTCCACGTGCATCTGCACGTGATTCCCCGCACCCCGGGCGACGGATTCGGGCTGCGGGCGCGGCCGACCAGTCCGGCGCGTGCGGACCTGGATTACCTGGCGGGATCCATCAGGGGCGCATTGTCCCGAATTGCCGCCGACTGATAGCCGAATCGCATTACCATATCCGGACCGCGTGGTTAGCCAACGACACGCCATAACCCCATTCCCACGCGTCGCAATAGCCACTCGAGTTACGTTTGATGGTGATTGTGGTGGGCTGATGAAGGTGGGGACATGCGTCGAAGAGTCGTTGCCGCAGCTGTTTTGGCGATCGCTGCAGGTTTGCTTTATCCGGTGGCCGCCCCGCCGGCAATCGTGCACGCGGCCGAGGTCGTCCGCGTCGACCAGCTGAGCGCCACCCGCTCGGCGATCTTCATCGACTCCGCGGCCATGGGCCGCACCATCCAGGTGCAGGTGCTGCATCCGGCCGGCGGCGGTGACCGCCCCACCTACTACCTCCTCGACGGCCTGGATCCCGGTGCGACGCAGAGCACCTGGACCAATGCCACCGACGCCGAACCCTTCTTCCAGGGCAAGGACGTGAACGTGGTGCTGCCCATGGGCGGCCAGGCCAGCTACTACACCGACTGGGTGTCCGACGACCCGCGCTTCGGCCGCTACAAGTGGGAAACGTTTCTGACACAAGAGCTTCCGCCCATCATCGACGGATACTTCGCCGGTAACGGGGTGAACGCCATCGGTGGTCTGTCGATGGGCGGCATCGCGGCCTTCGTGCTGGCGGTGCGGCATCCGGAGCTGTACCGGGCGGTGGCGGGCTACAGCGCCTGCCCGGACACCACGATCGCGCAGGGCGCCATGATGTTCTCGGTGGCCAATCGCGGTGGCAATCCGCTCAATATGTGGGGTGCGCCGGGTAGTGCGGCGTGGACGGAGCACAATCCGGCGGCGCTGGCCGAGGCGCTGCGCGGCAAGACCATCTTCCTGTCCACCGGCACCGGCCTGCCCGGCCCGCACGAGCTGGAGATCAAGCCGCAGCTGCCGGAGAACATCTTCTTCGGCGGCCCCATCGAATTCGGGGTGGACGCCTGTGTCACCGCGTTCGAGCAGCGGTTGCGTGCCATGAACATTCCGGCGCGGGTGGAGCACTCGCCGGTGGGCACGCATTCGTGGTCGTACTGGCAGGACACCCTGCACGAGTCGTGGCCGACCATCGGCGCGGCGATAGGGGCCTGAACAGTGTTGTGGCCCGATCCTTTTTCGGGAGGGCAACCCCCACCCCGGCCTCGGGGAGGTGGAGTTTTTCTCCCTTTCTCCCGTTACCAAAGGCGCCCCCCCTCCCGGGGGGGAAA
>NZ_JBHZCS010000007.1:182926-183588 GCF_042755705.1 Nocardia sp. NPDC059154 | reverse complement strand
GGGAGGATGCCCTGGTGGGAAAAAGTTCTGGGTCGGACGGGCAGGACACCCTAAACAATTCGTGCCTGACCCTTGTTACGGCGGGGGGGCCTGGAACGTTGTTGTCCCTGCCTCTTTTCGACCGGGCCACACCCGAATCAGGCTCCGGGCCGGTTGAATTCGCCGTCCTTGGCCCCGGCCACGAAGGCTTCCCATTCGCCGGGGGTGAAGATCAGTACTGGCCCGTCCGGATTGCGGGAGTCCCGCAATCCGATGTTTCCACTGGCCAGAAAGGCGATCTCGACGCCGTCGGCGGTGTCGTCTCCGCGCCGCCACACCGCATCGGCCTCGATGACGCGGTTCTTCGCTTCCACTGTCGGCCTCCCCTGTGCGCACCAGCAGTACTGGTCGGTGATGTAGATCGCACTCATAATGCCAGGGTTTGTGAGGGCTTCGGATCGGATATTCCATCTTCTGTCAGTGGAAGGAGGTATGTGGTGCGCACGCCATGGTCCCCGCAACGAGCCGCCCCGGTCTCCGACAGCTGTGCGGTGGTTCCCGAACGCTTCACAGCGGAATTGGCCCACAGCATTCTTCGGATCCACCGGAGTTGCCCGACCGACCAATGTGCTCGTCGCAAGGCCGCCGTCTTCTACCTCTACGAGCAGCATCAGCACGCCAAC
>NZ_JBHZCS010000007.1:72298-182916 GCF_042755705.1 Nocardia sp. NPDC059154 | reverse complement strand
AGACCCTCCTTCTCCCCCCCCCACAACACCCCCCAACCCACCAAGGAAACGAGAAAAAGACGACTCCGCCCCCTCCCCCCCCCCCCCCCCGCCGGGGCCCCCCCACCACGCCCGGTACCGCCGGGTCGGGGGTGCGCGGTGGGGGATCGCTACTAACGTGGTGCCCATGGCTTTGGACAGTGGTAGCGCGATCTCAGTAGACGGCGCGGTGGTGGCGCCGATCGCCAAGCGGGCTCCGATGGAGCGCGTGCACCACGGGGATGTCTTCATCGACGAGTACGAGTGGCTGCGGGAGAAGACGGATCCCGAGGTCACCGCGTATCTGGAGGCGGAGAACGCCTATACCGACGCGCAGACTGCGAAGCTGGGCCCGCTGCGGGAAAAGATCTTCGAGGAGATCAAGTCGCGGATCCAGGAGACCGATCTGTCTCTCCCGACCCGGATGGGCGAGTTCTGGTACTACTCGCGCACCTTCGAGGGCAAACAGCACGGCGTGCACTGCCGCTGCCCGATCGCCGGTCCGGACGACTGGACCCCGCCCAAGCTGGAGGCGTCGGCCACCATGCCCGGTGAGGTGGTCCTGCTGGACTCCAATGAGCTGGCCGAGGGCCACGACTATTTCGCGCTCGGCGCGTTCTCCATCAGCCACGCCGGTGACATGCTGGCCTACTCGGAGGACACCTCCGGTGACGAGCGCTATGTCCTGCGCTTCAAGAACCTGACCACCGGTGAGCTGCTGCCCGACGAGATCACCGGCGTCACCCAGGGCGCGACCTGGTCGCTCGACGGCGCGTACGTCTTCTACTCGACCTACGACGACGCGTGGCGGTCCGACACCGTGTGGCGGCACAAGCTGGGCACGCCGATGTCGGCCGATGTCCAGGTTCTCCATGAGCCGGATGCCCACTACTCGGTGGGCGTGACGGCGACCAATTCGGAGAAGTACCTGCTGCTCTACGTCGAATCCAAGATCACCACCGAGAACTGGATCCTGGAGGCCGACAACCCCGAGGGCGAATTCCGGCTCATCATGCCCCGGCGCGAGGGCGTCGAGTACTCGGTTGATCATGCGGTGGTGGGCGGCGAGGACAAACTGCTCATCCTGCACAACGACGTGGTCGACGGGGTCAAGGCCGAGAACTTCGTGCTCGCCGAGGCTCCGCTGCACGATCCGACCAACCAGACCATCCTGATTCCGCACCGCGACGATGTCCGCCTCAACGGCCTGGAGTCCTTCTCCGACAAGCTGGCGGTCAGCTATCGGCGCGACGCGATGCAGCGGGCCGCGGTCTGGCCGCTGACCGACACCGGGTACGGCGAACTGCACGAGATCGATTTCGGTCTGGAGCTGTTCGACTCCGGGTTCGGCGCCAATCCGGAGTGGGAGCAGCCGATGCTGCGGGTCGGGGTCACCTCCTACATCACCCCGATGAAGATTTTCGACTACGTGCCCGACACCGACGAGCTGCTGCTGCGCAAGGAGCAGGTGGTGCTCGGCGACTACAACCCCGATGACTATGTGCAGCACCGGGATTGGGCGGTGGCCGCGGACGGCACCCGGGTGCCGATCTCGGTGGTCATGCGCAAGGATGCCCCGGCCGGTCCGAAACCGTTGCTGCTCTACGGCTATGGCTCCTACGAGGCGCCGATGGATCCGTACTTCTCGGTGGGGCGGTTGTCGCTGCTGGATCGCGGCATGGTCTACGCGGTCGCGCATGTCCGCGGTGGCGGCGAGATGGGCCGGCGCTGGTACGAGGAGGGCAAGAAGCTCGAGAAGAAGAACACCTTCACCGACTTCGTCGCCTGCGCACGGCATCTGGTGGATTCCGGTGTCACCGCGCCGGACCGCATGCTCGCCGAGGGCGGCAGTGCGGGCGGGCTGCTGATGGGCGCGGTGGCGAACCTCGCGCCCGAGCTGTTCGCGGGCATCCTGACCAATGTGCCCTTCGTGGACCCGCTGACGTCCATCCTGGACGAGTCGCTGCCGCTGACCGTCACCGAGTGGGACGAGTGGGGTAATCCCCTGGCGGACAAGGAAGTCTACGAGTACATGAAGTCCTACGCGCCCTACGAGAACGTCGAGGCGAAGGACTATCCGGCGATCCTGGCCATCACCGGGCTCAACGACACCCGCGTGCTGTACGTGGAGCCGGCCAAGTGGGTGGCCAAACTCCGCGCCACCAAGACCGGCGATGCGCAGCTGCTGCTCAAGACGGAGATGAGCGCGGGCCACGGCGGTGTCAGCGGCCGCTACGAGAAGTGGAAGGAAGCGGCCTTCGAGCTCGCCTGGCTCCTCGACACCGTGGGCCTGGCGGACGCCTAGGCTCCGAGTCCGGAACATGAAGCGGCGGCGGGATTCCCGCCGCCGCTTCGCGGTATTCGGTTGCCGCCGTGGTTATCCGGTGGCGGCCGAACTCTCGGCCGCGCTCACTTCTTGCCGGCCTTGGATTTGGCGTGCTTGGTCTTGGCTTGCTTGGTTTCGGCCGGGGTCTCGGCGGTCTTCTTGCCGTTGATCGTGGCCTTGCCATCGGCCTTGGACCGCACCGGTTTCGCCTTGGGGGTGGGGACGACCGCGCGTGCGTTGTGCGGGAAGCCGCCCGCCTCCTCGCGGGTGAGCGAGGTCGTCATCGGGTGCTTGTCGAGCACCTGCAGGCTGCGGTGCAGGTCGGCGAGCAGCAGATCGGCCATGTCGATCGTGAAGCCGTGGCGCAGCACCGCACGCATGATGATCTCGTCCTCGCGGTCGGCGGGCAGCGGGTAGGCGGCGATGAGCCAGCCGCGGGTGCGCAGCCGATCGGACAGGTCGTAGAGGTTGTAGTCGGCGCCGTCGGCCAGTTTCCACGAGACGGCGGTGATGCCGCGGCGCGGATCGGCATCGTGGATGAGCTCGAACGGCCCGGCCTCGGCAATGCCCTTGGCCAGGTGCTGGCTTGCGGTGTAGATGGCGGTCTGCACATTGCGGTAGCCGGTGCGGCCCAGCCGGATGAACTCGTAGTACTGGGTGACGGCCTGCCCGCCGGGCCGGGAGAAGTTCAGGTTGAAGGTGGGCATATTGCCGCCCAGATAGTCGACATTGAAGATGAGCTCTTCGGGCAGATCCTCCTTGGTCCGCCAGATGGCCCAGCCCGCGCCCAGCGGTGCGAGACCGGTCTTGTGGCCGGAGGCGTTGATGGACTTGACCCGCGGAAGCCGGAAATCCCAACAGATTTCGGGTGCGCAGAACGGGGCGAGGAAGCCGCCGCTGGCCGCGTCGACGTGGATGGGGATGTCGAGTCCGGTCGCGGCCTGCAGCGCGTCGAGTGCCTTGCTGATGCCCTCGACATCCTCGAACAGGCCGGTGAAGGTCTGGCCGAAGGTGGGCACCACCATGATGGTGTTCTCGTCGCAGTAGGCGGCGATGTCGTCGGGGTGCATGGTGTAGCGCTCGCCGCGCAGCGGGATCTGGCGGATCTCCACGTCGAAGTAGCGCGCGAACTTCTCCCAGCACACCTGGACCGGGCCGCACACGAAGTTGGGGGTGCCGGTGCCGCCGCGCCGGCGCCAGCGGAATTTGGCGGCCAGGCCGCCCAGCATGGCGGCCTCGCTGGACCCGGTGGTGGAGGTGCCCAGCGTGCCCAACGGATCGGGGGAGTTCCACAGGTCGGCGAGCATGCGCACGCCGCGCTGCTCGAGTTCGGCGGTCTGCGGGTACTCGTCCTTGTCGACGATGTTCTTGTCGAGGCATTCGTTCATCAGCCGCCGGGCCTGGTCGTCGACCCAGGTGGTGCAGAAGGTGGCCAGGTTCATCCGGGAGACGCCGTCGAGCATCAGTTCGTCGTGGACGATCTGGTAGGCGACCTGCGGGAAGATCTCATGCTCCGGGAAGCCACGGTGCGGAGCGGCGCGTCTGATGCCGGGCATCGCGTAGACGTCGTCGGGTTCCGTGGTGCCGGTCATATGGCCTCCGATCGAGATTCGGCATGGGTTTGCCGAGATGATGGTAGCCAGCCGGTCATGATCGAAACTGGTTCGGCCAGCTACCGTTTCGTAATCAAGAGAAAGTTGCTGAACGGTTACTATTCAGCACTATGGACTATCAGCATGTCATAGTGCAGGCGATGTCCGCCACGCCGCCGCACCTCGGGGCGGGTGCGGTAGCCGATCAGCTGCTGACCGACACCGTCGACCGCAATCGCGCCATCTGCTATCTGATGTCGAGCTTCGGAAACCTGCGCACTCTGGAAACAATCGGTCACCTGAAGAAGGGTGAGACCGTGAAACCCGATACCGCCAAGTGATCAGGAGGATGTCATGACCACGACCGCAGGGGTGCAGGAGGATTCGAAGGTGGCCGCGCTGCGCGCGGCCGTCAAGGAACTCATGCCGCGTGCGAAAAGCGATCTCGCGCAGCTCGTCTCGTACAAATCGGTGTACGACGCCCGGCAGTTTCCGATCGAGGAGTGCGAGAAGGCCGCGCAGTGGGTGGCCGATGCGTTCGAGGCGGAGGGGCTGACCGAGGTGGGGCTGCACGAGACCCCGGACGGCAGCAATGCCGTCGTGGCCCGGAGCCGGGGGCCGCAGGGCGCGCCGACCATCATGCTCTACTGCCACTACGACGTGCAGCCGCCGCTCGACGAAGCCGCGTGGCAGACGCCGGTCTGGCAGCTCACCGAAAAGGACGGCCGCTGGTACGGGCGCGGCGCGGCCGACTGCAAGGGCAATATCGTCATGCATCTGACCGCGCTGCGGGCGCTGCGCAAGGTGTACGGCGACGAGTATCCGGTCGGGCTGGTGCTGGTCTCGGAGGGCTCCGAGGAGCAGGGCACCGGCGGCCTGGAGGAGTTCGTGCCCGGCAATGCCGACCTGCTGCGCGCCGACACCCTGCTCATCGGCGACTGCGGCAATTTCGCGGTCGGCGTGCCCACCTTCACCCAGACCCTGCGTGGCACCGTGAATGTGGTCGTCACCGTCGAAACCCTCTCCGGCCCCTTGCATTCCGGCATGTTCGGCGGTCCCGCGCCCGATGCGCTGGCCGCCATGATCCACCTGCTCGGCACCCTGCGCGACGTCGACGGCAACACCACCATCGACGGGCTGCGCAATGACCAGATCTGGCAGGGTCATGAGTATCCGGTGGGCCGATTCCGTTCCGACGCGGGCGTTCTCGACGGCGTCCATCTGCTGGGCAATGGCGAGGTCGCCGACATGCTCTGGGTCCGCCCGGCGCTCACGGTGCTCGGTATGGACGTCCCGCCCGTGGTCGGCTCCTCGGCGGCCATCCAGCCCAGGACCCGGGCCCGCCTCAACCTGCGCATCCCGCCGGGCACCAATCCGGAGGACGCGCTGAAAGCCCTGACCGCGCACCTGAAGTCGCACGCGCCGTGGCACGCGAGGGTGACGGTCGAGACCGAGGCCACCGGCTCGCCGTTCGTCGGCAGTACGGACGGCCCGGCGCGGCGGGCCATGTCGGCGGCCATGGAGGCGGCCTACGGCCGTCCCGCCACCACCGAGGGACAGGGCGGGTCGATCCCGCTGTGCAATGTCTTCGCCGACACCTATCCGCAGGCGGAGATCATGCTCATGGGCGTGGAGGAACCGAAGTGCCTGATCCACGCGCCCAATGAGAGCGTCGATCCGACGGAGATCGAGCACATGGCCCTGGCCGAGGCGCTGTTCCTGGCCTCCTACCGCTGACCCCGGGCGAGGCGGATTCGCCACGAATCCGCCTCGGCCGCAGTGGGTTACACAGCTCGCGCCGTCGGGCGGTGGCCGCTCCCGCCCGGCGGTGCGACATCAGAATTCCGCGTGATCCTCGGGTTCGATGATCTTGAATTCGGTATTGGCCGGACTCATTTCATTGAGCCGACCGAAATAGATGCCCTGTGCTTCGGGGGCGATGATGCCGTAGTGGATGGGGAACGCGACACGCGGATTTACCGCACGCAGGTAATCCACCGCCTCACTGATGCGCATCCACGGGGCGACCGCGGGAATGGCGAGAACACCGACCGGAGTCGGCGGAACCCAGAGTGAATCACCGGGATGGACGAGTTGTGCGGGATCGTCCGGAGTACCGAGTTGGAAGACGGTGTTGTCGATAACAGGGATCTCCGGATGGATGACCGCGTGCCGGCCACCACCGCCGGTAATTTGGACATCACCGACTTCGAGAATATTTCCGGCGTGCACCGGCTCCCACGGCTCGCCCCGCAGCAGCGCGGTCTGCGGATCGGACAGCAGCCTGGCCTGCGGATTCGCCTCGATCAGCGCCTCGATCCGGTGCGGGCAGATGTGATCGGGATGCTGATGCGTCACCGCAATGGCATCCAATCCGGTGAGGCCTTCGAATCCGTGCGAGAAATTGCCCGGATCGAACAGGATCTTGCTGCCGTTGAGCTCCACGAGAATGCAGGAATGTCCGAAATGGGCTATGTGCATGATTCAACGGTAGCCCGCGGGGCTGTGGTGTAGACCACGGACGGCACGACCCGGCGGTATGTCCGCCGCCCCCGCCAACTACGCTGATCAGCGATACCCCCCGCCCGGCAGGCATCCATGCCGGGCGCCGCCCCACCAGCTGAGGAGCAACGCGTGGCACGTGTCGTGGTCGAGGTGATGCCGAAGGCCGAGATCCTGGATCCGCAGGGACAAGCCATTGTCGGCGCGCTGGGGCGTCTCGGACACCCCGGCATCTCGGATGTGCGGCAGGGCAAGCGATTCGAACTCGATGTCGATGACAATGTCACCGACGCCGACCTGGAGCAGATCGCCGAATCGCTGCTGGCCAATGTCGTGATCGAGGACTGGAAGGTCGTCCGGCTGTGAGCGCCCGCATCGGTGTCATCACCTTCCCGGGCACGCTCGACGACGTCGACGCCGCCCGGGCGGTGAAACTGGCCGGTTCCGAGCCCGTTTCGCTGTGGCACGCCGATGCCGACCTCAAGCAGGTCGACGCGGTCGTCGTCCCCGGTGGCTTCTCCTACGGCGACTACCTGCGCGCCGGCGCCATCGCCTCGATGGCCCCGGTCATGGGCGAGGTCATCAAGGCCGCCGAGCAGGGCATGCCGATCCTGGGCATCTGCAACGGCTTCCAGATCCTCTGTGAGGCGGGCCTGCTGCCGGGTGCGCTGACCCGCAACGAGGGCCTGCACTTCGTCTGCCGCGACCAGTGGCTGACCGTCGAGCAGACCGACACCGCCTGGACCACCCGCTACGAGCCGGGCGCCCAGATCCTCATCCCCGTCAAGAACGCCGAGGGCCGCTACCAGGCGTCCACCGCCGTGCTCGACCAGCTGGAGGGCGAGGGCCGCGTGGTGTTCCGCTACGCGGGCGGCAACCCCAACGGCTCGCAGCGCGACATCGCCGGCATCACCTCGGCCAATCGCCGGGTCGTCGGCTTGATGCCGCACCCCGAGCACGCCACCGAGCCGCTCACCGGCCCCAGCGACGACGGCCTGGGCCTGTTCCTCTCGGTGCTGGACAGCCTCGTCAAGGCGTAGCCCCACGTGCGGCGGAACTAGATTCCGTCCAGAATCTCGAAGTCGACTCCGCCCGCCCTGGCCAGCCAGGTCGGGCGGACTGCTTGTACCCCCTCGAAACCGACCTCGCCCCACAGGGTTTCGACGACCCGCCGGTCCGCCACCGCGGCCTGGATGCACCGCACCTCGAGCGATCCGGCCAGCTCGGCCATGCCGTGCAGCGTGTGGATGGCCTCGTAGCTGGTATTGCTGAAATTGGTGAGCGTGGGCGCGAACCAGCCGTGCAGCCGGTGATAGCGGTCCAGCCGCTCCCGATCGTGCGGTCCGTTCACGAAGAAGCCCGACGGCACGAACAGATTGTGGTTCGCGCCGCCGCCCGCGGCCAGCAGCACGTTCTCGTCCACGGCCGGGCTCACCCGCACCTGCTGACCGGACCGCCCGGTCCGGGAGAACTGCAGGTTGAAGCGGGCGACATCGGCGCCCACCAGCAGCACGATGATCCCGTCGGCCAGGTCGAGCCGGGGATCGTCGAGGAAGCGGCCGAAATCCCGGGTGCGCATGGGCACGAACAGCTCCAGCGGAATCAGCTCCGGATCCTGCAGCGCCGCGCGCACGGCCTGCGCGGTGCGCCGCGGCCACACGTAGTCGTTGCCGATGATCGCCCAGCGCCGGGCCTCGAAGGAGCGCCGCAGCCAGTCCAGTGCGGGCACGATCTGGTGTTCGGGATCCGCCCCGATCATGAACAGCCCGTCCGGGACCGACTCCACGCCCTCGTGATCGGTGGCGAACAGGTACGGCACCCGCCCGGCCGTCACCCGCTCCACCGCGCGGCGCACCGCCGAGGTGTGCCAGCCGGTGACCGCGTGCACCATGCCGGTGGCCAGCAGTGCCGCCACCTCTCCGGCCACCAGGTGGGGTTCGCGCCCGCCGTCAATGTGAGTGACGCGCAATTCCCGTCCCAGAATTCCGGAATCGGAGTTGATTTCTTCCAACGCGAGAGAAATAGCCGCCTCACAGGATGGCGCGAAGATACCTCCGGGTCCCTGCTGCGGAACTATGTTGATGATCTCGATGACGTTCTCGGGATTCCCGCCGAACGGGGACATGGGCTACCCTTCCCCTCGTTCAAGCGGTTTTCTGACGGGCGGGAAATATGGCGACAATTCTAGGTGGATTTTCCACCTTGCATGGAGCCCTCCGAGCGGCCGAGCGGAGTTGGCTTCGTCACCTGGACGCCGCATTGTGTGCCAGGCGGCTCACCGCAGACCAGTGGTGCATGCTCACCAATCTGTCCGCTGACATCGGCATCACCATGAGTGAGCTGGCGTCGCGGGCGCAGCTACCCCCGTCCTCGGCCACCCGGCACGCCGACCATCTCGCCGAGCGCGGGCTCATCTTCCGGGTCGCGGCGGCCGACGACCGCCGGCGCATCCTGATCGGACTGAGCCGCCGCGGTGAGGAATTGGTCGAGGAGGTGCGCGCCGAGGAGGCGCGCGCCGAGGCCGAAATGCGCCGCAGTCTCGGAAGTGACGACTATCTGGAGCTGGTGCGGCTGCTGGGCCGCGTCGCCGAAGCCCCGCTGCCCGGGTAGCCTGGCGCAGTCCGAACGGGACAACTGATCTCGCAAGGATCGGGGTAACTCCCCGGGTACCCCCAAGATCGGTTTGGCAATCAACGCAGGCACGGAATGCCATCCCGTCAACGGCTCTCAGCTGCCCGCTGAAGTCTCGGGGAGGCGGATAAGCTCGAGCCCATGCCAGTTGCCGAGACCACCGCGACCGCCGCAGGCCTGTGCGCATTCATCGATGCCTCCCCGTCGCCGTTCCACGTCTGCCGAACTGTCGCAGCCGAACTCGACGAGCTCGGCTTCACCCGGCTGTCCGAATCGGCGCCCTGGCCCGTGGGTGGCGCGGGCCGCTACTACGTGGTGCGCGCCGGCTCCCTGGTGGCCTGGGCCGACGGCGGCCCGGACGCGGCCACCGGCTCCGGGCAGGCCGGCCCCTTCCGGGTGGTCGGCGCCCACACCGACAGCCCCAATCTGCGGGTCAAGCAGCATCCGGACACCGCCGTGGCGGGCTGGCAGATGGTCGGGTTGGAGCCCTACGGCGGCGCCTGGCTGAACTCGTGGCTGGACCGCGATCTCGGCATCTCCGGGCGACTGTCGGTGCGTGACGGAAATACGGTGCGGGAGCAGCTGATTCGCATCGACGAACCGATTCTGCGGGTGCCGCAACTGGCCATCCACCTCTCCGACGACCGGCGTGGCGTGCAGCTCGATCCGCAACGGCACGTGAACGCGGTGTGGGGGATCGGCGGCGAGCCGCGCTCGTTCCTGGCGTTCGTCGCCGAACGCTCCGGCATCGACCCGGGCGCGGTGCTGGGCTGGGAGCTGATGACCCATGATCTGGTGCCCTCCAGGCTGATCGGGCGCGACCTGGATCTGATCAGCGCGCCCCGGCTGGACAATCAGGGCACCTGCTACGCCGGGCTGCGTGCCTTCCTGGCCGCCATCGCCGAACCCGGCGCGGCGACGCCGGTGCTGGCCATGTTCGACCACGAGGAGGTCGGTAGCCAGTCCGACCGCGGCGCCCAATCCGGGCTGCTGCCCACGGTGCTGGAGCGCATCGTGCTCGCCCGCGGCGGCGGACGCGCGGAATACCTGGCGGCCCTGGCCGATTCGGTGTGCGCCTCCGGCGACATGGCGCACGCGACACACCCCAACTATCCGGACCGGCACGAGCCCTCGCACCGCATCGAGGTGAACGGCGGACCGGTGCTCAAGGTCAACCAGAACCTGCGCTACGCCACCGACGCCACCGGCGCGGGCGCCTTCGCCCTGGCCTGCGCGCAGGCGAACGTCCCGTTGCAGCGCTACGTGCACCGGGCGGATCTGCCCTGCGGCTCCACCATCGGGCCGATGACCGCGGCCCGCACCGGCATGTCCACCGTGGATATCGGCGCGGCCCAGCTGGCCATGCACTCGGCGCGCGAAATGATGGGCGCCGCAGACGTTCCCGCCTACGCGGCGGCTCTCGCGGCCTTCTTGACCCCTACGTCGTGAGCAGCGCGGCCTTTTCCGGGTCCGGGTTCGGGCGATAGCTCAGCGCCGCCACGACGAAGACGGCGAAGGTGAAGATGACGTAGCTGTTGCCGACGATCTGCTGCCACCAGTTCCAGGTGAGTTCGCGGTCGTGGTTGTGGGGGAGCAGCCACATCGGCCCGATGGCGAACATGACCACCGCCAGGCCGGCCGCGCCGAGGAACCACCGGTTGCGGCGGCCGCGGGCGACGGCATCGGCGGCCACGATCAGCGCGGGCGCGATCCACACCCAGTGGTGCGACCAGGAGACCGGGGAAACCAGCAGCACCGCAGCGGCATTCACCATCAGGGCCGCGACCGTCGCGCCGGCGTCGAGCAGGCGCTTCATCCACAGGGCGGCCAGCGCCACCGCGGCCACCGACAGCACCAGCCAGATCAGCGTCGAGATCGAGGTCGAGTAGCCGAGCCGGAACACGAAACCCTTGATCGACTGGTTGCCCGCGTACCAGGGCGGGCCGATGCGGCCGGTGTCGGACAGGGTGTGGAACCAGTACTGCGGCGAATCCTTCGGGAACAGCACGAATCCCACCGCAATCGCGCCGATGGCGGACAGCACCAGGGTGATGGCGCCCTTCCAGTCCTTGCGCAGCAGGAAGTAGAGGAGATAGCCGCCCGGGGTCAGCTTCACCGACACCGCGATGCCGATCAGCATGCCGCGCGGCCAGAAAGGCTTGCGCACCAGGCAATCCAGCGTCACCGCGGCCATCAGCACCAGGTTGATCTGCCCGAACCCGTAGGTCTCGCGGATCGGTTCCAGCAGCTGCAGCAACCCGACCGCGCCGACGACGACGGCCAGCCGGGTCTGCCACGCCAGGCTCGGCCGGATCCGGTCCAGCACCACCCACAGCGTCACACCCAGCGAGGCGATGGAGACTGCGAGCACCGCCCACTCCGCGACGGCCAGCGGCATGATGGCCAGCGGCGCGAAGAACAGCGCGGCCAGCGGGGGATACGTGAACGGCAACCCGATCCCGTACACCGCCGGCATCGGCCCGTAGAGATCCTTGCCGTCGAGCCAGGCCCGCGCGCCGTTCCGATACACCTGCAGGTCGATGTACCCGTGCCAGAGGGTCGCGAAACTGATCACCGCGGATATCGCGAAGAGCGCGACCGCGATCGCGAGCAGTTGCCCCTGCCGCCGTGTCAGCCCTCCGGGCGTGGTCACGGGTTTCTCGGTCGGATCCGCGACCCCGGATCGATCGTTCACCCGGACAGAGTAGCGGGCAGCGTTCGCGACTTCGGTTCTCGGCTGGTGCCGGGGTGTGCTCCCGAACACAGCGACAGGCGGCGCAAGTGTGAGATTTCCAGGCAATTAGACTCGGCCTGTATCTCGCCGACATCCAGCAACGCCGGCTTTCGCTTCCGACCTGCCCGGCCGAAAGGACTCTGGTATTCCCGTGACCAGCCACGTCGATACCGTCAGCAACGCCGCGGCCACCTCGGACCACCCGCAGCCCTACAAGGAACTCGGCCTCAAGGACGACGAATACGTCCGGATCAAGGAGATCCTGGGCCGGCGTCCCACCGACGCCGAGCTCGCCATGTACTCGGTGATGTGGTCGGAGCACTGCTCCTACAAGTCATCCAAGGTGCACCTGCGCTACTTCGGTGAGACCACCACCGAGGAGATGAAGAAGTCGATGCTCGCGGGCATCGGCGAGAACGCGGGTGTGGTGGACATCGGCGGCGGCTGGGCGGTGACCTTCAAGGTCGAGTCGCACAACCACCCCTCCTATGTGGAGCCCTACCAGGGCGCGGCCACCGGCGTCGGCGGCATCGTGCGCGACATCATGGCCATGGGCGCCCGCCCGATCGCGGTGATGGATCAGCTGCGCTTCGGTGCGGCCGATCACCCGGACACCCGGCGCGTGGTCGACGGCGTGGTGCGCGGCGTCGGCGGCTACGGCAACTCGCTGGGCCTGCCGAATGTGGGCGGCGAGACCGTGTTCGACTCGTCCTACCAGGGCAATCCGCTGGTGAACGCGCTGTGCGCGGGTGTCATGCGGGTCGAGGACCTGCACCTGGCCTTCGCCTCCGGCCAGGGCAACAAGATCATCCTGTTCGGCGCGCGGACCGGTCTGGACGGCATCGGCGGCGTGTCCGTGCTGGCCTCCGACACCTTCTCCGGCGACGAATCCGGTTCCGGCCGTAAGAAGCTCCCGAGCGTCCAGGTCGGCGACCCGTTCGCCGAGAAGGTCCTCATCGAGTGCTGTCTCGAGCTGTACCACGCCGGACTGGTGGTCGGCATCCAGGACCTCGGCGGCGCCGGACTGTCCTGTGCCACCTCGGAACTCGCGGCGGCCGGCGACGGCGGCATGCACATCGAACTGGACCAGGTGCCGCTGCGCGCCGCCAATATGACTCCCGCCGAGATCCTTTCGAGCGAGTCGCAGGAGCGCATGTGCGCGGTCGTCACCCCCGAGAACGTGGACGCCTTCATGGCCGTCTGCAAGAAGTGGGACGTCACCGCCACCGTCATCGGTGAGGTCACCGACGGCGAGCGCCTGATCATCACCTGGCACGGCGAGACCGTGGTGGACGTGCCGCCGCGCACCGTCGCCCACCAGGGCCCGGTCTACGAGCGCCCGGTCGAGCGGCCCGCGGATCAGGATGCGCTGAACGCGGATTCGGCCGCGCGCCTGAACCGGCCCAAGACCGGCGACGAACTGCGCGACACCCTGCTGAAGATGCTGGCCAGCCCGCAGCTGTGCTCGCGCAAGTGGATCACCGAGCAGTACGACCGCTACGTGCGCGGCAACACCGTGCTCGCCGAGCACGCCGACGCCGGTGTCATCCGCATCGACGAGGAGACCGGTCGCGGCATCGCGCTGGCCACCGACGCCTCGGGCCGCTACACCAAGCTGGACCCGTACACCGGCGCGCAGCTGGCGCTGGCCGAGGCTTTCCGCAATGTCGCCGTCACCGGCGCCACCCCGAAGGCCGTCACCAACTGCCTCAACTTCGGCTCCCCGGAGGACCCGGGTGTCATGTGGCAGTTCCAGCAGGCCGTGCGCGGCCTCGCGGACGGCTGTGCGGCCCTGGGCATTCCGGTCACCGGCGGCAATGTGTCCTTCTACAACCAGACCGGCCAGACCGCCATCCTGCCGACCCCGGTGGTGGGCGTGCTCGGCGTCATCGACGACGTGCACCGCCGCATCCCGACCGGTCTGGGCACCGAGCCGGGCGAGACTCTCATCCTGCTCGGCGAGACCCGCGACGAGCTGGACGGCTCCATCTGGGCGCAGGTCGAGCACGACCACCTCGGCGGTCTGCCGCCCCAGGTCGACCTGGCCCGCGAGCAGCTGATCTCCGAGATCCTGGTCTCGGGGTCCCGCGACGGCATGGTCTCCGCCGCCCACGACGTCTCCGAGGGCGGCCTGATCCAGACCGTGGTGGAGGCCGCGCTGGCCGGCGAAACCGCCTGCCGCATCATCATTCCCGAGGGCGCCGACCCGTTCGTCACCCTCTTCTCCGAGTCCGCGGGCCGCGTCCTGGTGGCCGTGCCGCGCTCGGAGGAGACCCGCTTCACCAAGATGTGCGACGCCCGCGGCCTCCCGTGGGCCCGCATCGGCGTGGTCGACGACGGCTCGGACTCGGTGGAGGTCCAGGGCCAGTTCAGCGTGAAGCTCGACGATCTGCGCGCCGCCCACGAGGGCACCCTCCCCGCGCTGTTCGGTACCTCCGACCACTGAACCGACTCGGCCCGAGGGCCGTGGACATTCCGAGAGCCCGCCGGTTTCCCCTCGATCCGGCGGGCTCTCGCCATTCCTGCGGTGCGGGACCAGCTCAATTGATCTTGAACGGGTCGTGTTCGGCCATCAGCTTCTCCATCCGGGCCTCGTCGATGCGGTGATGCACCTTCGAGGATTCGTGTTGATCGCGAATCACTTTCGCGAGGGTGAAACTGCTGCTCACCAGGAACAGCATTGCCATCAGCAGGAATCCGCGCTGCCAGATGTCCAGCGGGAGGTAGACGATGCCGATGATCAAGGCGCAGAAGCTGATTCCGAAGGCGATCGTGGCCTGAGCCAGAAACGCCGTGGTGCTCTTGGTGTGTGCGCTCGGAGTGCTCATGGTTGGTGAGTCTGGCGGCCCCGCCGCCGAATCGACCGAGTACATCTACTCGAGTGCACCGAGTAGAGGCCGCGGGCGACACGCCGGTGGGATGGTCCCTCTCACCTGCTGCGGTCCACGGATTCCGGCCGGTTGCGTCCATACTTGACGGGTGCTGGACTCCGCCGACGCCCTGAACCGGCTGCGCACACGTGGCGCGATGGTGTATCGGCGTGGCACGGTGGTGGCGCGGAAGGTCGAGGACGTCATCGACCTCAACCACACCGGACTGGTGGTGGCGACCATCTTCTTCGCGTGGTCGGTGACGCCGTCGCTGGTGCCGCGCGACTGGCTGTTCCAGGGTTTGATCTCCGGCCTCAATGCCGCCATCGGTTACGGCGTGGGTTGTGTGCTGCAGTGGTTGTTCCGCAAGTGGATTCGGCCGCGGATCACGATCGCGACTCCGCCCGAGTGGGCGCGCTACGTGATCAAGGTCGTCGTGGTGGTCGTCTGCATTCTGGTGGCGGGCTACATGCTGGTGCTGTCCGCCGACTGGCAGCGCGAGATCACCACCCTCATGGGCATGGAGGGCACCACCCGGGCCGCGTATCTGCGTACGGGCGGGCTGAGTTTCGCGGTCGGCGCGCTGGTGGTGGCGGTGTACCGCACGCTGCGCGAGATCGTGCGGTTCCTGGCGCGGCTGCTCAGCCGCTGGGTGCGGGTGCCGCCCGCGCTCGCGCCCGCCACCGGCGCGCTGCTGCTCACCGTGCTCATCGTGACGCTGTTCAACGGCGTCGCCACCCGCGCCTTCTTCGCGGTCGCCAACTCGGCGTTCAGTGTCCGCAACGACAAGGTGACCGAATACGCGGTGCAGCCGGCCGAACCCGAGCGTTCGGGCAGTCCGGCCTCGCTGGCCAAGTGGGAGACGCTGGGGTCGGAGGGCCGCTGGTTCGTCTCGCACGGACCCGACCCCATGCTGATCAGCGCCGTCACGGGAAAGCCCGCGCGCGAACCGATCCGGGTGTACGTCGGGTTGCAGTCGGCGGGCAAGGACACCACCGAGGAGGACCTGGCGGTCGCCGAACTCGAGCGCACCGGGGCCTTCGACCGCAAAGTGCTGGTGCTGGCGACCACCACCGGCACCGGCTGGGTGAACGGGGAGGCCGCGTCCGCCATCGAGTACATGTGGGGCGGCGACACCGCCATCGTGGCCTCGCAGTACTCGTATCTGCCGAGCGTGCTGTCGTTCCTGGCGGACCGGCAGAAGGTCGCGATCAACGGGCGGAAGATGTTCGACGCGGTGTACCAGCGCTGGTCGCAGCGGCCGCCCGAGCATCGGCCCAAGCTGCTGGTGTACGGGGAGAGCCTCGGCTCGCAGGGCTCCGAATCCGCCTTCGACGGCCTGGCCGACCTGCGCTCCAAGGTGGACGGCGCACTGTGGGTGGGCCCGCCCAACTCGAATCGCCTGTGGCAGCAGTTCGTTCAGCGCCGCGATCCGGGCACCCGCGAGGTGGAACCCATCTACGCCGACGGCCTGGTGGTCCGATTCGCGGCCACCGCAGCCGATCTGGGCAAACCCTCGGCGGACTGGCGCAAGCCGCGCATCGCCTATCTCCAGCACCCCTCCGACCCCATCGTCTGGTGGTCCTCGGATCTCATCTTCTCCCAACCGGATTGGCTCTCGGAGCCGCGCGGCGCGGATGTCTCGCCCCAGATGCGCTGGTGGCCCCTCGTCACCTTCTGGCAGGTCGTCGCCGACCTCACCAATGCCCAGGGGGTGAGCGATGGTCACGGCCACAACTACGGCTCCCTGGTGCTGGACGGCTGGGCCGCCATCGCCGCCCCACCCGACTGGGACCAGGACCTCGGTGAACGCATCCGCACCCAGATCGAACTCGCGGAGGCGTACGAGCGGGCGGTGAAATAGCCGTGCTCGCCACGGCCCGCGCCCTGCTCCGCCCGAAACCCCTTGCCGCGGCGGCGCTCCCGCTGCTGTGGAGCAACCGCATACTGCCCGCACTGGACCTGGACGTGCGCGGCCGCACCGCCGTCAGCACAACCTTCGCCGCCGCGTACACCCTGCTCTTCCGAGGCACACCGAACTGGTTGTCACCGCATGGGCTGCGTACCGGCGCGGCGGCGGCCGGGATGGTGCTCTCCGGTTACGCTGTCGCCCTGGCCCTGCCGCCCACCCGCCGTCACCTCGCCGGACTCGCCGATCGCGGCCCGGGCGTCTCCACCGTCGAATGGACCGCCCTGCACATCCCCGGCGGCACCGTCCTCACCGAAGAGCTCGTCTACCGCTCGACGCTGACGCCCCTGCTGGATCGGGCCGCCGGGCGCCAGGGAAATGCTTTGGGCGCGTTCGTCTTCGGTCTGTCACACATCCAACCTGCTCGCGCCGCAGCCGATCCGGTCCGCGCAACGGTGGCCCTCACCACCGCCGCGGGTCTGCTCTTCGACGGGTTGCGCCGCCACACCGGCAGCGCCACCGCCCCGGCCCTGCTGCACCTGGCCCTCAATGCCGGCGGAGCCCTGGCCCCACGGGTCGCCCGGCGCCTTGCCCGAGGTGAGCGTTAGCCCGCGAAAGGGGGATGTCGGCGCGCCGCAGTAGCCTCGGCGGCATGGCGCGACGAGGTGCGGTGGATCCGGCGGAGGTGCGGACGGCGGTAGCGGCGGTGAAGGAGTGGCTGCGCGACGAGACCACGGTGCCGCCCTCGCGCACCGAGCTCGCGGCCGCCGTGCGCGGGACTGCGCGGGCATTGGCGGCGGATGCGCCCGGGCATTCGGTGGAGGTGCGAGTACCGCCGTTCGTGGCGGTGCAGTGCATCGAGGGCCCCAGACACACCCGGGGGACGCCGCCGAATGTGGTCGAAACCGACCCCCGCACCTGGCTGCTGCTGGCCACCGGGCTGCTCGGCTTCGACATGGCGCGCGAATCCGGTGCACTGTCCGCCTCCGGCAGCCGGGCGGGCGAGGTCGCGCGGTGGCTACCGGTGGTGCGGGCCTGACGCTGCGGCGCTAGGCGTCGGCGGGTTTGGCGTGCTTGCCGCCGCCGGTATCCGGGGTCTCGACGGGCTTGCGCTCCAAGCCCTTTCGATCGTAGACGCGGGTGATGAACAGACCGCCGACGACGGCGATGACCAGGCCGAGCACCGCCATCCACACGCCGCGGGTGAGCCCGGCCCGGCCGTTGCCGTAGAAGTACAGGATCGAGCGGGTGCCCAGGAAGACCTGGTGCATGGGCTCGAACTTGGCCAGCCAGCCGAAGTACCTGGGTGTCGCCTCGATCGGAATGGTGCCGCCGGAGGAGGGCAGGCCCAGGATGATGAAGATGATCAGGTTGATGATCAGGCCCGCGGTGCCGACGGCGGCCAGCATCGAGGTGCAGGTGAAGCCGACCGCCACGATCACCAGGGTGCCGTAGATGAACAGCAGCAGCGGTCTGTCGATCGGCATGCCGAGCGCGGCTGCGATGCCCATCAGCGCACCCGAGACCGCCAGCGCCATCACCACCACCGCCGACCATTTGATGAGCAGCGTCTTCACCCGCGAGATCGATGCGCGTGGATAGTGCACGTACCACGGCCCCCACTCGGTCGGCAGGAACCCGAGGGCCGAATCGATGAGCTGGTGGATGATCATCGCCCCGACCATGCCGACCAGCAGGAGCAGCAGGCTGTAGAAGAACGCGGTCAGGCCTTCGCCGGAACCGCCGGGCAGCGGCCAGAATTGGTCGACGACGATATTCAGAGGTTGCGCCAGCACCAGCCGGGTGGCCGCGGTGAGTTCCGTCGGGGGTGCGCCCGGAGCCGGCGTCAGCTGCGCCTTCACCTGGTCGGTCAGCTGCTGCCCGACCTGAGCGTTCACCTGGGTGAGAGCTCGCTCACCGAATTTCTGCACCACGGCGGTGGCGAACGCGCCGGTACGCGGATTGGTCTGCAGCGTGATGATCGGCTTGGCGATGTCGCCGGGCACCACACTGCCGACACCCAGAATGCCGAGCCGCTTGGAGAAGTCGGACGGAATGATGATCGTGCCGTACACCCGAGCGGACTGCATCTGCAGCTGCGCCTCGTTGATGCCGAGCACCCGCAGATCGATCTGGTCCGACGGCACCGCCTGCTGTAGACCGTCGGAGATCTGATCGCCGAAGTTGACGTGCTTGCCGCCGATATCGTCGCCGACATCCTGATTCACCAGGGCGATCGGAAAGTCGTGCAGATTCTTCTCCGGATCGACCACGTAATCGAGGTACATGACGCCCAGCAGCGAGGCGAGCAAGGTGACCACCACAATGGGAAACACCCACCTGAACGGGCTCAGATGCCTGGGTCGCGGAGCGGTTTCCGCACTGCAGGTGCTTTCGGTGCTCGCCACGGTCGAACGCTAACAGCAAACCGCTTGCCATCCCCGTTATCCCAACGGTGGGTTGCCTTGGGGTTACCCGTAGAATGGCGAACGCCCCCAGCCCGCCGAACAGGGAGCAAACGGTGACTCTCCCCTCCGCCACCACCACCTCCGACCAGGACGAGAACGAACCGCGCGAAGAGTGCGGTGTGTTCGGCGTCTGGGCACCGGGCGAAGATGTGGCAAAGCTCACGTATTACGGACTTTACGCATTGCAGCACCGCGGTCAGGAGGCGGCGGGCATCGCCGTCGCCGACGGCGCGCAGGTGCTGGTTTTCAAGGATCTCGGCCTGGTCAGCCAGGTCTTCGACGAACAGACCCTGGCCGCCATGCCCGGCCACGTGGCCGTCGGCCACTGTCGTTACTCCACCACGGGTTCCACTACCTGGGAGAACGCGCAGCCCATCTTCCGCACCACCGCGGTCGGTACCGGAATCGCGCTGGGCCACAATGGAAATCTGGTCAACACCGCCGAATTGAGTACGCGGGCACGGGAACTCGGACTGGTCACCGGCCGGCTGGCGGGCACCGTGGCCGCCACCTCCGACTCCGATGTGATGACCGCGCTGCTGGCGCACGCGGCCGCCGACAAGAGCATCGAGCAGGCCGCCATGGAGCTGCTGCCGACGCTGCAGGGCGCCTTCTGCCTGACCTTCATGGACGAGCACACCCTCTACGCCGCCCGCGACCCGCACGGGGTGCGCCCGCTGTGCCTGGGCCGGCTGGACCGCGGCTGGGTCGTTGCCAGTGAGACCGCCGCCCTCGACATCGTCGGCGCGTCCTTCGTGCGCGAGATCGAGCCGGGTGAGCTGCTCGCCATCGACGCCGACGGCGTCCGCTCGCTGCGCTTCGCCAATCCGACGCCCAAGGGCTGCGTCTTCGAATTCGTGTACCTGGCCCGGCCCGACTCCACCATCTCCGGCCGTTCGGTGCACGCCACCCGGGTGGAGATCGGCCGCCGCCTGGCCGCCGAGCACCCGATCGAGGCCGATCTGGTCATCCCGGTGCCGGAGTCCGGCACCCCGGCCGCCGTCGGCTACGCACAGGGCTCCGGTGTGCCCTACGGCCAGGGCCTGATGAAGAACGCCTACGTGGGCCGCACCTTCATTCAGCCCAGTCAGACCATCCGCCAGCTCGGCATCCGGTTGAAGCTCAATCCACTACGCGAGGTGATCCGCGGTAAGCGGCTCATCGTGGTGGACGACTCCATCGTGCGCGGCAACACCCAGCGGGCCCTGATCCGCATGCTCCGCGAGGCGGGCGCGTTGGAGATCCACGTGCGCATCGCCTCCCCGCCGGTCAAGTGGCCCTGCTTCTACGGCATCGACTTCGCCTCGCGCGCGGAGCTGATCGCCAATGGCGCGGGCCCCGAGGGCATCGAGGGCGAGAGCCTCGACGACATGGTGGAGGGCGTGCGCCGCTCCATCGGCGCGGACACCCTCGGCTATATCTCGCTCGAGGGCATGGTCGCCGCCACCGAGCAGCCGCGCTCGCGGCTGTGCTGCGCCTGCTTCGACGGCGACTACCCGATCGCGCTGCCGGCGGAGAACGCCATCGGCAAGAACGTGCTCGAGGGCATGCTGTCCGGTGCGACCGAGACCGAGCTGCTGGCGGACAATGTCAATGCCTCGGCGCTGAGTCGCCCATAAGCACAAGCCCTGCGTCGCCCGTAAGCCCAAGCATTCACGGTGCCCGTTCGCGTAATCGCGAACGGGCACCGTGCTTTTCCCGCTCCGAACAGGGAAATTCGGTGGCGTAGTTGCGACATGGGCGTCTCGGGGCGGATGGCTCGATTTGTGTACCGATTGTTCCGAAACGCAACACGCCGGTTATAACCGGTCGATACTGTGCCCAGCCAAAGGATGTCCACCGCGGCGCGGCGGGACCGTGACCCGGCCGCTGCGCTGCGCTTCGAGAGCAGGGCAGTATGCGCGCGAGAAGAGTTGCGGCAGTAGGTTTTGCGGGACTAGCGGTGCTGGCGGTCGCCGGCTGTGGTTCGGGTAAGACATCGGACAGTGGTGGGGGAGCGGGAATCCTGGTCGGCACGACCGACAAGGTCACCTCACTGGATCCCGCCCGGGCCTACGACAACGGCTCACTGCTGGCGGAAACCCAGGTCTACCAGTTCCTGATGAATTTCCCGGCGGGCGAGGCGGTGCCGAAACCCGACGCCGCCGACAAGTGCGAGTTCACCTCGCCGACCGTCTACACCTGCACGCTCAAACCCGGATTGAAATTCGCCAATGGTGATCCCCTCACCGCGCAGAGCGTGAAGTTCTCCTTCGACCGCATGGTGAAGATCGACGACCCGCAGGGCCCGAAGGCGCTGCTGGACAACCTCGATCACACCGATGCCCCCGACGACAAGACCGTCGCCTTCACCCTCAAGAAGGGCAACGACCAGACCTTCCCGGCCATCCTGCCCACCCAGGCGGCGGCCATCGTGGACGAGAAGGTCTTCCCGGCCGACAAGGTGCTCGCCGACGAGGACATTGTGAAGGCCAAGCCGTTCTCCGGTCCGTACACCATCACCAGCTACGACAAGAACAAGCTGGTCGAGTACAAGTCCAACCCGGACTACAACGGCCTGTTCGGCAAGCCCAAGACCGACGCGGTCACGGTGAAGTACTACGCCGAGGCGGCCAACCTGAAACTCGATGTGCAGCAGGGCAATATCGACGTCGCCTGGCACACCCTCACCCCGACCGACCTGGACTCGCTGAAGACCAGCGACAAGGTGACCGTGCACCAGTCGCCCGGCGGCGACACCCGCTACATCGTGTTCAACCTCAACACCCAGCCCGGCGGCAATCCCGCCCAGAAGCTGGCCGTGCGCAAGGCCGTCGCCGTCGCCGTCGACCGCGAGGCGCTGGCCAACAGCGTGTTCAAGGGCACCTGGGCCCCGCTGTATTCGCCGGTGCCCAAGGGTGTTCCGGGCGGCACCGAGGCCCTGAAGGACATCTACGGCGCGCTGCCGAACAAGGACGCGGCCGCCAAGTTCCTCTCCGACGCGGGCGTGGCCACGCCGGTCGAACTGAACCTGCAGTACACCACCGAGCACTACGGGACCGTCAGCTCCGAGGAGTACGCCGCCGTCAAGAGCCAGCTCGAGGCCACCGGGCTGTTCAAGGTGAATCTGCAGTCCACCGAATGGGTCGCCTACCAGAAGGCCCGCTCCACCGACGGCTACCCGGTATTCCAGTTCGGCTGGTTCCCGGACTACCCGGACGCCGACGACTACCTGCGCCCCTTCTTCACCGAGGACAACTTCCTGCGCAACCACTTCGGCGATCCGAAGATCACCGCGGAGCTGAACGCCGAACTGACCGAACCGGATCCGGCCAAGCGGACCGCCGCGCTCGCCACCGTGCAGCACGACCTGATGGCCGATTTCCTGCCCATCGTGCCGCTGCTCACCGGCAACCAGATCGCGGTGGCGGGCAAGAACATCCAGGGCGTGGACAACACCCTGGACCCCTCGTCCAAGTTCCGCTTCGGCGTGCTGAGCAAGTAGTCGGATGGTGACGACCACCGAACCCGAGGGCGGGCCGGCGATCCCGGCCCGCCCGGCGGGTACACGAACGCACTGCAGGTTCTTCCCGGCCCGCCGCGGCGACACCCGCTACGGCGCGCTGGCGCGGTACCTCGGGGTACGAGCCCTGCTCATCATCCCCACCACGTGGATCCTGGTGACCCTGGTCTTCTTCCTGATGCGGGTGATCGGCGATCCCATCACCGCCGCGCAGGGCGGGCGGCTCACCCCCGAGGAGTTGCAGCGGCGCAAGGAGGCCGCCGGACTCACCCGGCCCATCCTCACCCAGTACCGGGAATACCTGTCCGGCCTGCTGCGCGGGGATTTCGGCCGCTCCCAGGACAATCGGGCCATCAGCGACGTCATCGTCACCTACGGTGCGGCCACGCTGGAACTGGTGTTCTGGGCACTCCTCGTGGCCTTCGCGGTGGGTGTGCCGCTGGGCAGATACGCCGCCACCAAACGGGATTCGGCCGCCGACGTGAGCCTGCGGTTGTTCGCGATCCTGGTGTACGCGGCCCCGGTGTTCTTCGTGGGCCTGCTGTTGAAGCTGATCTTCGCGGTCAAGCTGGGCTGGCTGCCCGTGGCCGGGCGGGCCACCACGACCGTGGAGTTGCAGCTGCAGCACGTGTCGCCCAAGACCAACATCATGATCGTCGACGCGATCCTCTACGGCGACACCGGGAACATCATCGACGTGCTGAAACACGCTGTGCTGCCGGCGATCGCGCTGGGCCTGCTCACCGCGGGCGTGTTCCTGCGACTGGTGCGGATCAACCTGATCCAGACCCTGCGCTCGGGCTACGTGGAGGCCGCCCGGGCCCGCGGCCTGTCCGACCGCGTCGTCACCGGACGGCACGCCTTCCGCAATGCCCTCATCCCGGTGGTCACCGTCATGGGCATGCAGATCGCCATGATGCTCGGCGGCGCGGTGCTCACCGAAACCACCTTCGAATGGAAGGGATTGGGCTACCAGCTCGCCACCTACCTGCAGGCGCGCGACTTCGTGGCGGTGCAGGGCATCGTCGCGTTCATCGCCATCGTGGTGGCCGTCATGAGCTTCCTGGTGGACCTGATCGTGGCGCTGATCGACCCGAGGGTGAGGTTCTGATGACCGTCATCGAAACCGGCGTGCGGGCGCCGGTCCCGCCGATCCGCTCCCGGCTGCGGATCCCCGGAACGGCCCTGGTGCGCATGACCTCCGGGCTGCAGCGGGCCACGCTGCTGCTCGGGCTCGCCCTGGTCGCGGGGTTCATCCTGGTGGCCGTCTTCGCGCCCCTGCTGGCGCCCTACGGATTCGCGCAGAACGCCTCCGGCGGCGTCGATTTCGCGCGGCAGCAGGCGCCGTCGGCCGCGCACTGGTTCGGCACCTCGGTGCGCGGGGAGGACGTGCTCTCCCGCGTCCTCTTCGGGGCGCGCACCGCGCTGTCGGTGATCGCGGTATCGCTGGTGCTGTCGCTCATCGTCGGCGTGCCGCTGGGCCTGGTGTCCGGCTACCTCGGGCGCTGGGTGGACCGCGTGCTGGTGCTGTTCATGGACGCCATGTACGCGTTCCCGTCGCTGCTGCTGGCCATCGTGGTGTCGATCGTGGTGTCCGGCGGGCAGTCCAGCAGCTTCGGCGGCATCCTGTCGGCGGCCATCGCCATCACCGTCATCTTCGTGCCGCAGTACTTCCGGGTGGTGCGCAACGCCACCATCTCGGTGAAACAGGAACCGTACGTGGACGCCGCGCGCGTCACCGGCGCGTCCACGCTGCGAATCCTGTTCCGGCACATCCTCGCCAATGTCACCCAGTCGCTGCCGGTACTGATCACCCTGAATGGCGCGGAGGCCATCCTCACGCTCGCCGGGCTGGGCTTCCTCGGCTTCGGCATCGAACCCACCCAGGCCGCGGAATGGGGCTACGACCTCAACAAGGCGCTGGCCGACGTCTCCAACGGCATCTGGTGGACCGGCGTATTCCCCGGCGCCGCCATCGTGATCGTGGTGCTCGGCATGACCCTGGTCGGCGAGAGCCTCAACGAGGTGCTCAACCCGCTGCTGCGCACCCGCCGCGCCGCCACCGCGGCGGCCACCGCCACCGCGGCGGCCACCGACACCGAGCCCGCGGCCACCGACACCGAGCCCGCGGCCACCGACACCGAACCCGCGCAGGAGGCGGCCGATGCCTGAACCCGTCCTGTCCTTCGACTCCCTCACCGTCACCTTCGCCACCGACGCCGGGGCCGTCACCGCCGTGAAAAACGTGTCCTACCAGGTGTATCCGGGCGAGGTACTGGCCGTGGTCGGCGAATCCGGCTCCGGCAAATCGGTCAGCTCGCGCACCGCCATGGGACTGCTGCCGCCCACCGCCGACGTCCGCGGGCACGTCCTGCTGGGCGCGAAAGCGATCACCAGGATGAGCGAGAAGGAACTCACCGCGGTCCGCGGCGGAGCCGTCTCCATGATCTTCCAGGAGCCCGGCGCGGCCCTGGACCCGCTGTTCACCGTCGGCTTCCAGATCGGCGAGGCACTGCGGGCGCACTCGGGCATGAAGCGGAAACCGGCCCGCGCCAAGGCCATCGAACTACTGCGCGCCGTCGGGCTGCCCGACCCCGAGGCACGGGTGGACTACTACCCGCACCAGCTCTCCGGCGGCCAGAAACAGCGCGTGGTGATCGCCATCGCCATCGCCTGCGAACCCCGGGTGATCATCGCCGACGAACCCACCACCGCCCTCGACGTCACCGTGCAGGCCGAAATCCTGGCACTACTCCGGGATCTGCGCGACCGCATCGGCGCGGCCATCGTGCTCATCACCCACAATATGGGCGTCGTGGCCGACCTCGCCGACCGCGTCGTGGTGATGCGTGAGGGGCGCATCGTCGAAGACGCGGCGGTGGAAAAGCTTTTCGCCGAACCCGAGCACGAATACACCCGTGCTCTCTTGGCCGCGGTGCCGAAACTACATGTGCTGCCGGATAACTGGGAAGCCGCAGAGCATCCCAGTGACAGTGCACCGGCCGCTGGGGTCGAGGCCCGAGCCGACTCGGCGCCCGTCGCCGGGGCGGCACTGGCGAGAACGATTGTCCGCGAACCCATTCCGGCCGACGCCGCCACCCTGCTGGAGGTCTCCGGCCTGGTGGTGGAGTTCCCGGCCCCGCTCGGCCGGCCGTCCTTCCGGGCCGTGAACGAGGTCGGCCTCACCCTGCGCCGCGGCGAAACCCTCGGCCTGGTCGGCGAATCCGGCTCCGGCAAGTCCACCATCGGCCGCTGCGTGGCCGGTCTGCAGCGGCCCACCGCGGGCAGCGTCCGAGTGCTCGGCACAGATATCGCGGGCCTCTCCGAACGCCGGCTGCGGCCCATCCGCCGCCGCTTCGGCTTCGTCTTCCAGGACCCCGCCACCTCCCTCAACCCGCGCCTCACCATCGGCGACTGCGTGGCCGAACCGCTGCTGGTGCACAAACAGGCCAAGGGCGCGGCCGCCCGCGACCGCGTCCGCCGCCTCCTCGACGACGTTCAACTCCCGGCCGGGGTGGAAAAGCGCTACCCGCACGAACTTTCCGGCGGCCAGCGCCAAAGGGTCAGCCTGGCCCGGGCCCTGGTACTCAATCCCGACCTGCTGGTCGCCGACGAACCCACCAGCGCCCTGGACGTCTCCGTCCAGGCCCGGGTGCTCGAACTGTTCGCGGGCCTCCAGCGCGAGTTCGGCTGGGCCTGCCTGTTCATCAGCCACGACCTCGCGGTGGTGGATCAGCTGGCCGACCGGATCGTGGTGCTCCGCGACGGGACCGTCATCGAACAGGGCACCAACGACGACATCCTGCGCAACCCGCGCGAAGAGTACACCCGCCGACTGGTTGCCGCCGTCCCAGTCCCCGACCCGGTAGAGCAACGGCGTCGGCATCGTTACGAAACGTGACAACAGATTTCGTAGCGGTTGGGGTAACTCACCGGGTACGTCCAAAATAGATTTGGCACCCAGTCGCCGGCACGGGTGCCGAAGTCCGACGGCTCTATGCCGTCCGCTGAGTTCTCGGGGAGGCGGGTGAGCCCGCTGAATTCTCGGGGAGGCGGGCGAGCCCGCTGAGTGCTCTGGGAGGCGGGTGAGCTAGCGTGAGCAGGCATCTATCCATCGATTCGGCTTGGAGCTCTCTCCGACAATGACTGAACAGATCCCCAGCGGTGCCGGTGCCTCGTACGCGGCGGCCGGCGTCGACATCGAAGCCGGTGACCGTGCAGTCGAGCTGTTCGCTCCCCTGGCCAAGAAGGCCAGCCGCCCCGAAGTACAGGGCGGACTCGGCGGCTTCGCAGGACTGTTCGCACTGAAGGGCGGCTACAAGGAGCCCCTGCTCGCCGCCTCCACCGATGGCGTCGGCACCAAGATCGCGGTCGCCCAGGCCCTCGACAAGCACGACACCGTCGGCCTGGACCTGGTCGCCATGGTCGTCGACGACCTGGTGGTCTGCGGCGCCGAACCGCTGTTCCTGCAGGACTACATCGCCGTCGGCAAGGTGGTCCCGGAACGCGTCGCGCAGATCGTCTCCGGCATCGCCGAGGGCTGCGTCATCGCCGGCTGCGCCCTGCTGGGCGGCGAGACCGCCGAGCACCCGGGCCTGATGGGTGTCGACGACTACGACCTGTCGGCCACCGGCGTCGGCGTGGTCGAGGCCGACGCCGTGCTCGGCCCGGACCGCGTCCGCCCCGGCGACGTGGTGATCGGCATGGGCGCCTCCGGCCTGCACTCCAACGGCTACTCGCTGGCCCGCAAGGTGCTGCTCGACATCGACCGCATGTCCCTCACCGGGCACGTGGAGGAATTCGGCCGCACCCTCGGCGAGGAACTGCTCGAGCCGACCAAGATCTACGCCAAGGACTGCCTGGCCCTGATCGCCGAGACCGACGTCCGCACCTTCTGCCACGTGACGGGTGGCGGCCTGGCTGCCAACCTGGCCCGCGTGCTCCCCGCCGGCCTGGTCGCCGAGCTGGATCGCGGCACCTGGAACCCGGCCCCGGTCTTCAAGATGATCGCCCAGCGCGGCCGCGTCGAGCGTGCCGAGATGGAGAAGACCTTCAACATGGGCGTCGGCATGGTCGCCGTCGTCGCTCCCGAGGACGCCGACCGCGCCCTCGCCGTCCTCACCGCCCGCCACATCGACTGCTGGACCCTCGGCACGGTGAAGAAGGCCAAGGACGCCGACGCCGCCCGCGCCGTCCTGGTGGGAGACCACCCGCGCTTCTGAGCACCGGACAGCAACGAACGAAGGCCCCGGCCACTCTGGAGAGTGGCCGGGGCCTTTCGTTATATCCGGCGGCGAGCCAAATCGCCCGTCTCCCAACGTGACAACTGATTTCGTTCCGGCGAGGGTAACTCGTCGGGGTACGTCCAGAATCGGATCGGTACTCAACCGGCGGCACGCGTGCAGAACTGGCTACGGCTCCCCAGCCGTGCGCCAAAGGCGCGGGGAGGCGGGGGAGCCGCTAGTGCTGCTGGCAAATCCTCAGCATCGCCTGCTGCTCGGCGTAAATCGACGTGCTAAAGGGGGAAGCCCATCGGCCTCCCCCTGCAGTACGTCGAAATATCCGAGTCAGCGACGCCAGTCGTCGTAGCTGTCTTCTTCTTCCCAGCTCGACCGCGATTCGCTCGCGTCATGCTCTTCGGAAAGCACACCACTCCGCTGTGTGTCGGAGGGACTCCCCGACAGCTCTCGCTGAAGGCTCGAGAAGTCGGTCGACGGTGAGCTGTACTTGAGCTCCCGTGCAACCTTGGTCTGCTTTGCCTTAGCCCGGCCACGGCCCATGGCTGACCCCCTCGCGTCACTGCGGGGCGGCCTGGGGTGGGTTTGGCGGCCCCGTTCGAATTAATACTCTTCCTGACGAACACTTTAGCGTGTGTCCGGCGGTCGCGCTTCCAGGAGTGGGGGATAAACGTCCCGGGGCCGGGCCCGGCGCTCTCCGGGCCCGTGCGAAAAGGTTGCTGACCGGGGGCTACAGCACCCCGGGAATCGCTCTGACGATGCCCACCCGGGTTCCGCCGCCGAGCACCGCGGGGGCCGCCAGCTCAGCGTGCTCGTCGGTCCACGGCACCCCCATACGCTGGAGAATGGCCAGCGTCAGGGGGAGTCGCGCGCGATCGGCGCCGTCATCGATCTTGTAGGCGAAGGCCGAACCGTCCGGCAGAGCGCCGGCGTGCACCCCGTCCGCGCCGATCTTGCACACCAGGCCGGGGGTCGCGGTCATCACCCGGAAGTCGGGACCGTCCGTGCCGGAAATCACTCGCGGATGCGTGCGAATCGCGTCCGCGACACGGCGTTCCGGGCTGTTCTCGGGCGCGGTGGCGAAGGTCGCGTAGGCGCGCGCCAGATTCACCAGCGACACCGGCACGATCGGCAGGCCGCAGCCGTCGATGCCCAGATCGGTCTCCGGTTCACCGGTCAGTTCGGCGACCGTCTCCAGCACGGCCCGCTGCAGCGGGTGCCCGAGCTCGAGATAGCCGCGGGTGGGCCAGTCGTTGATCCGGCAGGTCGCGAGCATGGCGGCATGCTTGCCGGAGCAGTTCATGTAGACGCGGCGGGACGCCTTGGCGCGGTCGCGCCCGGCCAGAGCCTGGGCCCGGGCGTGCTCCTCGAACGGCAGATCGGGCGGGCACTCGAGATCGTCCTCGGTGAAGCCGAAGCGGTCCAGCAAACGCTGTACCAGCTCCACATGATCGGCCTCGCCGAAGTGCGAGGCGGTGGCGATGGCCAGCTCGGCGTCGTCCACCGGCTCGAAACCGTTGCGCAGCAGGGTGAGTGCCTGCATCGGCTTGTTGGTGGAGCGCGGGAAGATCGGGCCGTGCACCGCGCCCACCGCGACCAGCGGCTCGCCGTCCGGGCGCAGCACCACCGCCGAGCCGCGGTGCACGCACTCCCGGAACCCGGACCGCACCACCTCGACCAGATCGACGCTCATGGTGGGGCTCCCCTCGGAAGTCGGTGTCATCGGGCGGCTGCCCCGACGTGACGGCGGCGGTGACGATCGATCTGCATGCGGACGTCGTCGGAGATGGTGGGTTCGGCCTCGGCCAGCAGTTCCAGGCGGGCCGGGTCGGCACCGGTGAACAGGTCGCGGACGGTGATCCGGTGCTCGGGCACGTACACCACCCGCACCTCGTCGCCCGCGCCGATCGTGCCCTCGGTGAGCACGCGCAGATAGGCGCCCGTATTCGCCTGTGCGGTGAAGCGTTTCACCCACTGCGGTTCGCCGGAGTGCCACTGGAAGGTGGAGCACGGGACGCGCGGGGCGGACACCTCGAGCAGGGTGTCGCCGATGGCCCAGCGTTCGCCGATGACCGCGTCGCTCACGGGCAGGCCGGTCAGGCGCAGGTTCTCGCCGAACCAGCCCGCGTCGAGGTCTCGGCCGAGCTCGGTGGCCCAGCGCCGCGCGTCCTCCTCCGCATAGGCGTAGACGGCCTGGTCCACGCCGCCGTGATGTTTGGTGTCGCACACGTGGTCGCCGTCCAGCCCCAGCGCCCGGACCGGAACCCGGTGCGGCACCGGGCGTTTGTCGATGGCGGTGCGACCCACCTTGGAGGACCGGGCGGGCACCTCCAGTTCGGCGTGCACGACGCAGACGGCCAGCACCCGGCCGGCCGGAACGACGGCGTTCACCGGCCGCGCAGCTTCTCGACGGCGAGCCGGCCGGCCTGCGGCTCGTCGTGGGCGGGCATCGAATCCGGGTCGATGGCCGCCGCACACGGGCCCGCCACCAGGGCGGTGTCGGCCGGGATGGTGCGTTTGATCAGGGCGAGGGCGATCGGGCCGAGTTCGTAGTGGTCGATCACGGTGCCCAGGACGCCGACGGCCCGGCCGCCCGCGGTCACCGGGTCGCCGGTCGCGGGGCGGGAATCCGCGGAACCGTCCAGGTGCAGCAGCACCAGGTGCCGGGGCGGCTTGCCGAGGTTGTGCACCCGGGCCACCGTCTCCTGGCCGCGGTAGCAGCCCTTGTTCAGATGCACCGCACCGTGTTCGGCGGGGCCGCCGATCCAGTTCACCTCGTGCGGGATGGTGCGGTCGTCGGTGTCGACGCCCAGGCGCGGGCGCAGCGCGGCCACCCGCAGCGCCTCGAACGCCCACAGGCCCGCTGGCGCCGCGCCCGCGTCGCGCAGCCGCGTCCACCAGGTGACCAGCTGGTCGCGCGGGACGATCAGGTCGAAGGAGTCGGCGGTGGGCCAGGGCATGCGGCGCAGGAAACCGCCGCCGGGCAGGGGGACCGCGCGATAGGTGCCGGGAAGGGCTGGGACGCCGAGGGTTTCGATGAGCTCGGTCACACCCGGGCCCAGCAGGCTCAGCACCGCATGGTCGTTCGCGTCGACGGGTTTCGCGTCGGCCCAGAACACCATCTTCTGCAGGAAGCTCAGCAGCTCGGGGCCGCGCGCGCCCTCGGTATCGATCCACACCGTGCCGTCCAGGTCGGTGAGCACGAAGTGGTTGAGCACCCGGCCGTTCAGATCCAGGTCCAGATTCTCGGCGGATTCCCGGTCGCCCAGATCGGCGACCGCCTGACTGGAGATGGTGTGCAGCCAGCTCAGCCGTTCCTTGCCCGTGATCGACAGCACGAATCGGTGGGAGCGATCGACCACCGCGACCCCCTGTACCGCCGCGCGCTGCTCGCCGAACGGATCGCCGTAATGCCACGCGACCGCGGCATCCGGTGACTCCGGCAGCCCCGCGACAGCCCCTGGAACCTGCAGAATCGGACTGGGTGCAACCGATGAGGACACACACCCACACTAACCCGCCGCTCCGCGCCTTCAGCGCACGGCTCGAGAGGCGTTGCCGGTTGGGCACGCGTGCCGGCGGTCGGGAGCCGAACCGATTGTGGACATACCCGGTGAGTTACCCGGATCCGTGTGAGATCAGTCGTCGCGTTGGGAGACGGGACCGGGTGGCGTGATCAGGTCATGGGTGGGTTCGACGTGCCCGGAACGATGTCGCCAATGGGCCGCGGGCAGAGGTTTACGGCGTGGTGACAGGCGGGTTTACGGGCTGGGTGGCGCGGTATGCCCGCCGGGGTCCGCCATCTGTCATAGGGTCGAGTCCATGGTGGAACGGGTTTTGGTGACACTCGACGGCGCGATCCGGGATCCGGACGCGCCGTTGTTGTATGCGGACGACATCGGGGTGCTGCGGGGGGACGGCATCTTCGAGACGGTGCTGGTGCGCGGGGGCGTGCCCTGTGCCCTGGAGTTGCATCTGGCCCGGCTACGCCGCTCGGCGGAGGCGCTCGATTTGCCCGCGCCGGATCTGGAGGCGTGGCGGTTCGCGGTGGAGCTGGCCGCCGAGCAGTGGGGGAGCGAGCGTGAGGGGACGCTGCGCATGGTGCTCACCCGGGGGCGTGACAGCGATCACGGAGCCGCTGGCGAACGAATGGCGAACAAGGGTGGGGACCTGGCCGGCGCCGAACCGGCAACCACCGGTTACGTTTTCGTGGTGCCGGTCCCGGACCGCGTGGAAAAGGCGCGCACCGAGGGTGTTTCGGTGATCACGCTGTCGAAGGGCATCTCCATCGACCTGGCGCAGAACGCGCCGTGGCTGCTGCTGGGTGCGAAAAGCCTGTCCTACGCCACCAATATGTCCGCGCTGCGGTTCGCCCAGCGGATGGGCGCCGACGACGTCATCTTCACCAGCACCGAACATCGGGTGCTGGAGGGTCCGCGCTCGACAGTCGTTGTGCAGCGCGACGACAAGCTCATCACCCCGCCCGCGCGCAATGGCGTGCTGCCCGGCACCACCCAGCGCGCATTGTTCGCGCAGGCGGAGAAGGCGGGCTGGGAGTGCCTGTACGAGCCGCTGTTCACCGCCGACCTGATCACCGCCGACGCGATCTGGATGCTGTCCTCGATCACCCTGGCCGCGCGGGTCAATTCCCTGGACGGACTGCGCATGTCGGCGCCGGAGAACGCGGACGAGATCGTCGAGATGGTGAATCGCGGCATCGCGCTGCCCGGGAGCCTCGCCGACTGGTGATCGGCCCGGGTTTCCTTGACGGTCACCAGGTTCCGGCGGTGACCGGTGGGATTCGCCGCGGCGTGTCCGTCACATTCCGGCAAATATCTGGCACGCTGTGGTGAGGCATACGTTGATCTGAGCTCCCATGGGCGTAATGTCGGGTACTACGTTATGTCGTAGATCGGCAGGGAGGTCGGATGAGCGTCGTAGATCTGGCGCGCTGGCAATTCGGAATTACCACCGTCTATCACTTCGTCCTGGTGCCGCTCACCATCGGCCTCGCTCCGCTCGTCGCGGGCATGCAGACCGCCTGGGTGATCACCGGTAAGGAGCATTGGCTCAGGCTCACAAAGTTTTTCGGCAAGCTGTTCCTGATCAACTTCGCCCTCGGCGTCGCCACCGGCATCGTGCAGGAATTCCAGTTCGGCATGGGCTGGAGCGAATACTCCCGCTTCGTCGGCGACGTGTTCGGCGCCCCGCTGGCCATGGAGGCGCTGGTCGCCTTCTTCATGGAATCGACCTTCCTGGGCCTGTGGATCTTCGGCTGGACCCGGCTGCCGCAGAAAGTGCACCTGGCCTGCATCTGGCTGGTCGCCATCGGCACCAACGCCTCCGCGTACTTCATCATCGCGGCCAACTCGTTCATGCAGCACCCGGTCGGCGCGAAGTACAACCCGGAGACCGGCCGCGCCGAACTGCACAGCATCTGGGAGGTGCTGACCAACAACACCACCCTCGCCGCCTTCCCACACGTGGTGGCCGGATCCTTCCTCACCGCAGGCACTTTCGTCGCGGGCATCGCCGGATGGTGGATGGTGCGCAATGCGCGCAAGAGCAAGACCGAGAGCAGCGACGCGCCGATCGAGGAGGCCCGCACCATGTGGCGGCCGAGCGCGCGCCTGGGCCTGTACGTGATCCTGGTCGCCTCGGTCGCCCTCATCTTCACCGGTGACATCCAGGGCAAGCTCATGTTCAAGCAGCAGCCCATGAAGATGGCCTCGGCCGAATCGCTGTGCCACACCGAGACCGACCCCGACTTCTCGGTCCTGACGGTCGGCACCCACAACAACTGCGACAGCGTCGACCACCTCATCGAGGTGCCCTACGTGCTGCCCTGGCTGGCCAGCGGCGACTTCACCGGCGTCACCCTGAAGGGCGTCAAGGACCTGCAGGTCGAGTACAACCAGAAGTACGGCGTCGGCGACTACCGGCCCAACCTGTTCGTGACCTACTGGTCCTTCCGCGCCATGATCGGCTTCATGGCCGGCCCGATCCTGTTGGCGCTGGCCGGATTCTGGGTCACCCGCCGCGGCCGGGTACCGGATCAGACCTGGTACAAGTGGCTTTCGCTGCTCGCCATCGCCACCCCCTACCTGGGCAATATCTCCGGCTGGGTGTTCACCGAGATGGGCCGTCAGCCCTGGGTGGTCGCACCCAACCCGACCGGCGACCAGCACATCCGGATGACGGTGCAGCAGGGCGTCTCCGGGGTCTCGGCGGGCACGGTGCTCACCTCGCTGATCGTCTTCACGGCGCTCTACGGACTGCTGGCCATCGCGTGGTTCTACCTGATGCGCCGCTACGTGATCGCCGGACCCGAGAAGGCGTCCACCGATACGGGCCCGAAGATGACCGGGGAGCCCGTCGAGAAGCTTTCCTTCGCCTACTAGGAGCCGAGGATGAGTCTCCCAGAATTCTGGTTTCTCCTGATCGCGGTGCTGTTCACCGGCTATTTCGTGCTGGAGGGCTTCGACTTCGGCGTCGGCATGCTGATGCCGATCATCGGTCGCGGCGACGAGCAGAAGAAGCGGACCGTGCTCAACACCATCGGCCCGGTATGGGATGGCAACGAGGTGTGGCTGCTCACCGGCGGCGGCGCCATGTTCGCCGCCTTCCCGGAGTGGTACGCCAGCCTGTTCTCCGGGTTCTACCTGGCGCTGCTGCTCATCCTGGTCGGGCTGATCGCGCGGGCCTGCGCCATCGAGTGGCGCGGCAAGATCAACGATCCGCGCTGGCGCACCTGGTGTGACGTGGGCATTGCGCTCGGGTCGTGGATTCCGGCGCTGGCCTGGGGTCTGGCCTTCGCGAACATCGTGCGCGGTGTGCAGCTCAACGAGCACAAGCACATCCAGGGCACGCTGCTCGACCTGCTCAACCCGTACGGCATTCTCGGTGGGCTGGCCACGCTGCTGCTGTTCCTGCTGCACGGCGCGGTGTTCATCGCCCTGAAGACCGGCAGCGAGGTGCGCGATGACGCCCACCGCATCATCCGGCTGATCTTCGCGCCAACCGCGGTGGTGGTGGCGTCCTTCGGCATCTGGACCCAGCTCGCCCACGGTAAGGGCTGGACCTGGATTCCGCTGGTGCTGGCCGTGGTCGGACTGGTGGTGGCGGGTCTCGCCGCCATCCGGGGCCGGGACGGCTGGGCCTTCACGGGCACCGCGGTCACCATCGCGGCGGCCACCGTGCTGCTGTTCGGGTCGCTGTTCCCGAATGTGCTGCCGTCCACCATCAATGACGCGTACAGCCTCACCGTCGACGGCCGCGGCGGCACCGTGGCGGCGTCCTCGACCCACTACACGCTGGTGGTGATGAGCTGGGTTGCGGTGGCCCTGGTCCCGATCGTGCTGATCTACCAGGCTTGGACGTACTGGGTGTTCCGCAAGCGGCTCACCGTGGAGCAGATCCCGGCCTCGATCGGGCTGCCCATGGAATCCGCGAAGAGCTGAACGGAGCGGGCGCGCCGGACGTGCTGTCTACGGGCCCGGCGCGCCCGTTCGCAGAGGAGATCGACCATGGCACGACCGGTGGACCCGCGACTGTGGCGGCACGCTCGCTCCGCCCGCAGGTATCTCGGGCTGAGCGTGGGGTTGTCGCTGGTCACCACAGGGTGCATCGTCGTCGCGGCGCTCGCGCTGGCGCGGGTGCTCGCGGGGGTCATCACCGAACCGGATCAGCGCCGCATCGGCTCCTGGACCGCCGAACTGGTGGTCTTCGCGGTCGCGGTCGGGTGCCGGGCGGCCGCCACCTGGTGGCAGTCGCGGCTCGCGCACCGGGCCGGGGCGCAGGTGGTCGCCGAACTCGAGACCGCCGCGCTGGCAGCCGGGGCCCAGCTCCCGCCCCGGGAATTGGAGAGCCGCCGCACCGAACTCGCGGTCGTGGTCGGCTCCGGATTGAGCGGGCTGCGCGCCTACCTCGCGGGCTACCTGCCCGCCCTGCTGCTGGCGATGCTCGTCCCACCGGTGGTGCTGGCCGTGATCGCGGTGCACGACTGGGTCTCCGGCCTGATCATCTTCGTCACCCTGCCGCTGATCCCGATCTTCATGATCCTCATCGGCCTGCTCACCCAGGGGAAATCCGCCGGCACCCTGGCCGCCACCACCCGGCTCTCCGACCAGCTCCTCGACCTCTTCGCGGGCATGCCGACCCTGCGCGCGCTCGGCCGCGAGACGGGACGCGCGGACAGCGGTGGGGGAGACGGTGATTCACCGCGCAGCATGGCGTGCCGGGTCCGCGAGCTCGGCGATGTGCTGCACCGCCGGACCATGTCGGCGCTGCGCCTGGCGTTCCTGTCCTCCATGGTCCTGGAGATGCTCGCCACCCTGTGCGTGGCCCTGGTCGCGGTCTCCATCGGCATGCGCCTGGTGTTCGGCCACATGGGCCTGTACGCGGGCCTGCTCGCCCTCATCCTCGCCCCCGAGGTGTACCTCCCGCTGCGCGCCGTCGGCGAACGTTTCCACGCTGCCCAGGACGGAATGGCCGCCGCCGACAAGGCTTTCGCCATCCTCGAGCCGGACACCGCGCCGGCCGCCGACGCGAACACCGATGCGGCATCCTCCGCGCCGACGCCCGTGCCGGCCGGACCCCAGCGCCGGAACCCGCACGGCCACATCGACATCCGCGAACTCACCGTGCGGTCGCGCGACGGATACGCACCCGAAGGGCTGTCCGCTGCCCTCCGGCCGGGCACGGTCACCGTCCTGACCGGCCCGAACGGGTGCGGCAAATCGACCGCGCTGCAAGCCATCCTGGGCCTGCTCACCCCGGACTCCGGAAGCGTTCTCGTCAACGGCATACCCGTCTCCGACCTGGACCCCGACCAGTGGTGGTCCCACATCGCCTGGCTGCCCCAGCGCCCGGTTCTCGTCCCCGGCACCCTCCGCGCCAACCTCGAACTCCTGGGCCCCCCATCCGGCCCGGACCAGATCGACGCCGCCTGCGCCGCAACCGGTTTCGACGCAGTCCTGGCCACCCTCCCGTCCCGCTGGGACACCGTGCTCGGCGCCGGCGGCATCGGCCTCTCCCTGGGCCAGCGCCAGCGCCTCGCCCTCACCCGCACCCTCGCCGCCCCGCGCACGATCCTGCTCCTGGACGAACCCACCGCCCACCTCGACGATGCCTCCGAGACAACGGTTCTCGCGGCCCTGACCGCCCGCGCCCGCGCCGGAGCCACCGTTGTCGTGGTCGCCCACCGCCCCTCCGTTCTCGCCATCGCAGACCACGTGGTCGAAGTCCGGGCCACGACCACGGCGCAGTCCGAGCATGAACCACAGTCGGATACGACGGCCGCTGCCCCACGGCAATCACAGGCGGCGACGAACTCGGCTGCCGAGCTCAGCGGCAACGCCGCGCCAGGGTCTTCCGGCGCATCCACCGGAACAGGGATCGAAGGGTCAGCGGCCGCTCCGGATCCGGGTGCCTGCGGACCCGCGCCGGAAACCGCTGCCGCCGAGTCGGTATCGGGTCCGCGAGCGGATCCGAGTCCCCGTCGAGCGGACGGGGGCGCACTCGGCCGAGCCGGGAGCGGCGCGACCGGGAGCGCGGGCGCGGTGAGCTCGATGGAGGTGTCGGCGCGATGAGGGCGGTACTGGCCGATTTCCGGCGGATTCGGGAGCTGCTCGAGCTGTCGCGGGGGCGGATGGCGCTGTCGGTGGGGTGGGGGGTGCTGGCGCTCGGGAGCGGGCTCGGGCTGGCGGCGTTGGCGGCGTGGCTGATTGCGCGGGCGTGGCAGATGCCGCCGGTGCTGGATCTGAGCATTGCCGTGGTGACCGTTCGGGCGCTGGGTATTTCGCGGGGGCTGTGCCGGTATCTGGAGCGGCTGGCCACTCACGATGTGGCGTTGCGGTCCATGAGCACCGCGCGGACCACGACCTATCGGACGCTGGCGGGTGCGGACATCTGGCGGTTGCGGCGGACCGGGTCGGCGGACGGCGATGCCGCCGGACCGGCGGGCGCGGAAGACGGAGCCCGGCGGGGGGATCCGACGAATCTGCGGCGCGGTGAGCTGCTCGGCCGGGTCATGAGCGATATCGACGATCTCGGGGCCGTGGTGGTGCGCGCGTTCGTCCCGATCGCGGTGGCGTTGATCCTGTCGCTGCTGGGCGTCGGACTGCTGGCGAGTATCTCGGTGTCCGCGGCGGTGATTCTGGCGGTGGCGCTGGCCGTTTCGGGCATCATCGCGCCGTGGCTGTCGGCGCGTGCGGCCCGGGAGGCGGAGCTCGCGGTGCGGGCCGATCGCACCGAGTTCACCGCCGAGGCGCTGACCGTGCTGGACCACGCGCCCGAATTGCGGGTGGCGGGCCGGCTTTCCGAGGCGGTCGGCGCGGCCGCCGCGGCGGGGCAGCGGGCGGTCGCGGCGGAGGATCGGGCGGCGGCACGCAGCGCGTGGGCCGCGGCGGTGCTGCCACTGTCCATCGGGGTGAGCGTGCTGGGGGCGCTGCTCATCGGAATCGTGCTGTACGGCAGCGGTTCTCCCATCCCGACCGCCGGCTTCCAGACCGTCCCGCCGGGCGGCATCACCCCGATGGCGTTCACGGTGCTGGTCCTGGTGCCGCTGTCCGCCTTCGAGGCCGTGGCGGTGCTCCCGGCTGCCGCGCAGGCCCTCACCACCGGTCGCGCCGCCCTGCACCGCCTGGATCGGCTCGAGCACGGCGAATCCGAGGCTCCCGCACCGAATCTCCCCGCGCTGCCGCCTGGGCGCCGGATCGCCGTGGTCGGCCCCAGCGGCGCGGGCAAGACCACGCTGCTGATGTCCTGGGCCGGGCTCTTCGAGACGCCGCGCCCGGGCGTCACCTTCTTCGCCGAGGACGCGCACCTGTTCGGCACGACGGTGCTGGAGAACCTGCGCGTGGCCCGCGGCGACATCACCCCGGGTGAGGCCGAATCCGCTCTGCGCGCGGTCGGAGCCGGCGACTGGCTGGACTCCCTCCCCGACGGCGTCGAGACCGATCTGGTCGGCGGCGCGGCCGCGGTCTCGGGTGGTCAGCGCCGGCGCCTCCTGCTGGCCCGCGCCCTGCTCGCCCCGGCCCGCGTATTGCTGCTCGACGAACCCACCGAACACCTGGAGGCCGAAGCCGGGGCCGAGCTGCTGCGCCGCCTGCTCGACGAATCCAGCGGCCTGGTGGAGCGTGACCGCACCGTGGTCGTCGTCACCCACCAGCTGCCGCCGGACACGAAGGCGGACACCATCGTTCGCGTCGAGCCGGGCGGCACCGTCGCCATCGCTCGATCTATTCCCACAACGCCGGCCTGACCTGTGATTTCGCAATCCGAGAAAATACGTTGCCGCCACTGTCTCATCCGACTAATTTCGTCGGTACACAGGAAGGAGGTGGTTCGAGAATGATTTCTAGGACGCGTGAGGTGGCTGCCAGCTAGGCGCTACCGCTGCAATCGGATTCCGATCGCGCGAGCCCTCGCGAATCCAAGGCAGCCACCCGGCCCCCGAGTTACGGTCCGTCCGACCGGATCAGCGTGAAAATGTTGCATCTTCCGCTGGTATGACTCGGGGGCCGTACCTGTTCCGCACATCCACGCATGAAAAAGCCCCGTCCGGCCGGACGGGGCTTCGCTGAATCTGCTAGCCGATGTAGCGCTGCAACCGTGCCGAGAGCCGCGGCTCCAGTGCGCCGTCGGCGGCGATGCGCTCCTCGACGTAGCCCAGGTCGCCGCCCTCGACAATGCCGTAGAGCCGCTTCGCGCCGCCCACCACGATGCCGGACTGGCTGCGGATCACCACGTCGGTGGCCAGCTCCCAGGAGGACTGGGTGAGCGCCTGGCCGTAGAACAGCTCGACAATGCCGGTGGAGTGGGTGAGCAGCAGCTCCAGCACCTCGTCGTCACCGTCGATGCCGACCCGCCAGAAACCGCTCTCCCGCAGATCCGGGCCCGCGTACTCGCCCTGGGCGTCCAGCTTCCAGGAGCGCGCCTCCCAGGTCAGGTAGTCGCCGCCGTCGTGCGAGACGATGATCTGCTGACCGAAGCGGTAGTCGCCGGTCTCGAAATCATTGCCCTCGCCCTCACCGCGCCACACACCGACCAGCGGCAGCAGCGCGAGCATGGAGGAACTCAGATCCGGGCCCAGCCGCAGGTTCGCGGTATCGACGGGCAACGGCAGATCGGGGAGCGTCGGAACGTTCAGCGACCCGGTCGACTTGGCACGCTCGGCCGCGTCCGCGACCGCCTGGTCGCCGCTGCGCCGGAGGGCGGCAGCATCAGCGGGCTTCGCGCCCTCGTCGTGGCGAACGATCGGCGTCGACGACGACGAACCGTTGGCCACTCCCTTTTCGATGTTCTCGTGGGCCGGATCTGTCACGACTCGGTGAACAGCCGGTAGAGGACGTACAGACCGAACCAGGCGATCAGCACGGAGACGAGAACCAGCAGAATCTCGAAGGTAAGCACCACGTCTGGGAGTGTAATCGCACCGCCGGGATCACGTGAAAACGACCCCGGGAAAAACTCCGGCACGCACGAGAACGGCCCCGGGATCACGAATCCCGGGGCCGTTCTTGATGTTTCGCCTACTTGGCGACGCTGACGTCCACGTTGTGGATGCCGGCGCCCTCCGGCGACACCTCGACGGTGCCGTTGCCGGACGCGGACAGCGCGCGCAGGGTCCACGTGCCCGGCGCCGCGAAGAAGCGGAAGTCGCCGGTGCCCGAGGCCACGACCTCGGCGGTGAAGTCGCCGTTGCCGTCCAGCAGGCGGACGAACGCGCCACCGACGGTCTGGCCGTCAGCGGTCAGGACGCGGCCGGTGATGACCGTCTCCTTCTCGACGTCGACGTTGGCGGGCAGGGCCTGGCCCTGGGTAGGTGCTGCACACATAGGTAATTACGCTCCCAACTCGATCGGTGCACCGACGAGGGACCCGTACTCGGTCCAGGACCCGTCGTAGTTCTTGACGTTCTGGTGGCCCAGCAGCTCCTGCAGCACGAACCAGGTGTGCGAGGAACGCTCACCGATGCGGCAGTAGGCGATGGTCAGCTTGTCGCCGTCCAGCCCGGCCTCCTTGTAGATCTCCGCCAGGTCGGCGTCGCTCTTGAAGGTGCCGTCCTCGTTCGCGGCCTTGGACCACGGCACGTTGATGGCGGTCGGGATGTGGCCCGGACGCTGCGACTGCTCCTGCGGCAGGTGCGCGGGAGCCAGGATCTTGCCCGAGAACTCGTCGGGGGAGCGCACGTCGACCAGGTTCTTGGCACCGATGGCCTCGATGACCTCGTCGCGGAAGGCGCGGATGGACAGGTCCTGCGCGGCAGCCTTGTACTCGGTGGCAGCGCGGTCCTTGATCTCCTTGGTCAGCTCACGGCCGTCCAGCTCCCACTTCTTGCGGCCACCGTCGAGCAGCTTGACGTCCTGGTGGCCGTACAGCTTGAAGTACCAGTAGGCGTAGGCCGCGAACCAGTTGTTGTTGCCGCCGTATAGCACCACGGTGTCGTCGTTGGCGATGCCACGCGCGGACAGCAGGGCAGAGAACTGCTCCTGGCTCACGAAGTCGCGGCGAACCTGGTCCTGCAGGTCCTTCTTCCAGTCGAGACGCACGGCGCCCTCGATGTGTCCCAGGTCGTAGGCCGAGGTGTCTTCGTCGACCTCGACGAGGACGACGCCCGGGGTGTTGAGGTTCTCTTCGACCCAGTCTGCGGAGACCAGGACATCGGAGCGAGCCATGTTGTTCCTTTCGATGCGGTGCCGGTACAGGCGTTGCGTTCGTGTGGTTGAGGGATGGACGGTCGGGGGTCAGACAGAGGAGTTCACGGAGCTGGTCGAGGTCGGGACGGTGCTGCCCGGGGCCGAGCGGAACCGCGCGACCAGCGGATAGATCTTGCAGCCCAGGCAGATTCCGAAGGCCGCGTTGAGGAAGGCTGCGAACAGCGCGAATCCGGTGAAGATCGCGCCCGCCACGGGGCTGCCGGCCGCGAAGCCCAGTACGCCCAGCACCGCGAAGGCCAGGCCGACCAGCTGCGCGAACCGCAGCGGCGCAACGGGTTCCAGCTCGGTCGGCGCACCGATGCGCGGGGCGACCGCGGCGGCGTAGAGCCGGCCGTACGGGCTCCGGCGCGGACCGTGGGCCGCGCCGAGGCCGAACACGATGGCCTGCAGCGCCAGCAGCACGGTCGCGGCGGGAACCGAGACGGCGGCGAGGATCAGAACGAGGGCGAGCACCGCGGTGGTGATCCAGGCGGCGAAGCGGGGGCCGCGGACATCCACCTGCCCGGCGGGCGGTGTGCTCCGCCCTGCGGGTGATGTGCTCGGATGAGGGTTCGACATGGGAGTGCTCCTGCGCTGAAGGTGTATTGGCCAGATCGCCGGAGGATCGAAACGATCTCTCGACAGCGGGTCAAATCCGGTCGGCGACAGGGGAATACGAAAGGCCGACCGGCTAGCGGCACAGGCAGCAACAACCACCGAGCCGGCACAGGTCTACCGTGCGGCGTCGGGTGAGCATCAGCTCGCGGTTGGATTGCACGAGAGGCAGTTTACCCAATTTTCGGGGGAAATTGGACCCGGGGTCCGTAATGCTGATCACTCAGCGGAGCCGGCGACCGTTAAAGGGGCCAATGACGTGCGCAGATCCGCCGCCTTCGGAACGCCGGAGATACGGAAGCGTTCCAATCCTCGAGAATCCAATCCGAAAGTGGTGGGCAGCGAGAGCACGTTCAGCTCGCGCGCCAGCTCCGGATACGCGTCGATGTCGACCTCGAGATCCAGTGGCGGCAGCTCGGCCGACTCCAGCTCGCCGACCACCGACGCGACCACCCGGCGCACCGCCGCGCACGGGCCGCACCAGTCGGCCGAGAAGTGCAGCACGGTGGGCCGTCCCGGGATCACGCCGGCCGCGGCCAGCAGCGCGGCCCGATTCGATTCGGGCTCAGGCGGATTCGCCGCGGCGGCGGCGCGCACGCGACCCTCGTTGCGGCGCACCAGGATTCCCACGCCGGTCGCCAGGACCAGCATGACCACCAGAATCTCGATCGCGATCATTGTTTCTGCAACCTGTCCAGGTCGACGATCGCATTGCGGCCGGCGCCCTCCACCACGATCTGCCCGCCGCTGGCCTGGACCCGGGTCGGGACGATGCCGAACGGCATGTTCTTGGTGTCGAGGGTACGGGTGAAGCGGGCCAGCACCGCGGGCCGGTCCTGCTCGGGGATGACGATCCGGTCCTGGTCGGGGAGCACCGAATCGGTGTCGGCCTGCAGGTCCCGGCCCGCGATGGCGGTGGCGGTGATCCGCACCTCGTCGCCCACCAGCCGCAGATCGGCGAGCACGTGCACCTTCTTCTTCGTCACCTTCTCGCCGCCGTCGCCGCGCGGATCGGTGACCGCCACGGTGTCGGCGTCCGGGCCGACCGGCACGGTGCCCTCCAGGATGATGGTGCCCCCGTTGGTCGTGGGGACACTGCCGGAACCGCCGGAGCCGTCGGACTTGTCGGTGGGTGGGCCGAAGACCTGCAGGTCCGGAATCTTGAACAGCCGGCCCAGCTCGGTCGGCTCGATGCGCATGCGGGCCTGCACCTCGTCCACCGGGACCTGGCCCACATTGCCGTCGATGAGATTGCGCATCGACAGGTGCGCGCCGGTCAGATCGGCCTCGACCGTGATCCGGCCGGGAATGTCCGGGCGCATGGCGCGGGCGCGGACGTCGATGTTTCCATACTGACCGTCCAGCGCCTGGGCGACGAACGGGTGCCGCAGCGACTCGTGAATGGTGATCTCCGGATCGGCGCTCAGGTCCGAACCGGTCCGCAGGAGTCGCGAGACCCGGTACTCGGAATACGCCGCTACCCCGAAATCGAGTAGGACGGCCAGCCCTGCCAGGCAGAGCAGTCCGATGAGCAGCCTCCGGAAACGCATAGCTGCACCCTAATAGGGAGGTGTGCCGTTACCACCCGCCGACGTCCGACTCGGGCCGGTCGCGGCCCGGTGAATGACAGGTGAATGGGAACCGGACCGGACCGAACGGTTGCGACGGCTGGCCGGAATACGAGGGTGTCGGCCGAGACACGCTAATGTAGGCAGCGATTACCTGTGATGACCTGCATGAGGTAGTGGCGGACAATGCGGTAGCCACACACATGCCAGATGGGATGGAGGGCCCCCATGGAGCTGCTCCTGCTGACCTCCGACCCCAACCCCGAGTCGGTGTTGCCGTCGCTGGCGTTGCTGCCGCACCACGTGCGACCCGCGCCCACCGAGGTGGCATCGCTGCTCGAGGCGGGTTCCGCCGACGTGGCGCTGGTCGATGCCCGCACCGATCTGGCCGCCGCGCGGGGACTGTGCCGCTTGCTGGGCAGCACCGGATCGTCGGTGCCGGTGGTGGCCGTGCTGACCGAGGGCGGTCTGGTCGCGGTGAACGCGGACTGGGGACTCGACGACATCCTGCTGCCCGGCACCGGGCCCGCCGAGCTCGACGCCCGGTTGCGCCTGCTGGTGGCCCGCAACGGCGGGGTCGCCAGCCCGGAGAACACCGGCAAGATCACCCTCGGCGAGCTGGTGATCGACGAGGGCACCTACACCGCCCGGCTGCGCGGCCGCCCGCTCGACCTGACCTACAAGGAGTTCGAACTCCTCAAATACCTGGCGCAGCACGCCGGCCGGGTGTTCACCCGTGCCCAGCTGCTGCAGGAGGTCTGGGGCTACGACTTCTTCGGCGGCACCCGCACCGTGGACGTGCACGTGCGACGCCTGCGCGCCAAGCTGGGCAGTGAATACGAGTCGCTGATCGGCACGGTCCGCAATGTCGGCTACAAAGCGGTGCGCCCGGCGCGCACGGCCGGCAAGGGCGAGGCGGTCACCTTCCCCGACTCCGACGGCACCGACGACTCCGAATTGACCACGGCGAACGGCGCTCTCTGATGACTTCCTGGGCCGACCGCCTGCCCGCCGAGACCGCCGCGCAGGTGCGGGCGGTCCTGGAGCGCGCCACCGCCGCCGACGGTGTGGCACCGGTATCCGAACAAGCGGTGCTCTCGCTCGGAAATGATTCGCCCGCACGACATCTGGTGGACATCCGCGATGGCGCGGTCGCCGGGTACGCGAATCTGGTTCCGGCCCATGACGAGCATCCGGCCATGGCGGAGGTCGCCGTGGATCCGGCGGCTCGCGGAAACGGGATCGGCGCAGGTCTGGTGGCCGCCGCACTGGCCGCGGGCGGGCCGGGTGCGCGGGTCTGGGCGCACGGTGACCTGCCGCCCGCGCGGGCGGTGGCGGCCCGGTTGGGCTTGTCCGTTTCGCGTGAATTGTGGCAAATGCGAAGAGAACTGGCTAATTCGGAGCTACCGGAATTGGCCGTGCCCGACGGACTCGAACTACGCACTTACACAGGGCCTTCCGACGATGCCGAACTGCTGCGTGTGAACAGTGCCGCCTTCTCCTGGCATCCCGAACAGGGCGGCTGGACCGAGCGCGATATCGACGCCCGCCGCGCCGAATCCTGGTTCGACCCCAAGGGTCTGTTCATCGCCGTGGATCCGGCGCGGCCCGAGCGCGTCCTCGGATTCCACTGGACCAAGGTGCATTCCGACGAGACCCCGCCGATCGGTGAGGTCTACGTGGTCGGCATCGACCCCGATGCGCAGGGACGCGGCCTCGGCCGGCTGCTGACCCTGGCGGGTCTGCACTATCTGCGGGACCGCGGTCTCGGTGCGGTGCTGCTCTACACCGAGGGCGACAACACCGCGGCCGTCCACACCTACACCCGGCTCGGTTTCACCCGATTCCACATCGACGTCGCCTACTCGAGCGGGTCCTGAAATCCCTTCGGCAACAGTGCGGTTAATGTCACATCCGGTGTGCCGCAATCAGGGTGGGTTGTTCATCTCTCGTTCACCTGTGCTGGTCCAACTGTCAACCAGGTGCCCTTACGTTGCAAGTGGGCCGCAGACCGCTGCCCGGTGCGCTAGTTCGCAGCGAACAGCCGCCAATCGCGCCCGTCCGACCGTTGAGGGGTTGGACGTGCAATCGTGATTCCCGGAGGAATAGGTGAATCTCAAGCGCAGCAGCGCCCTGCTCGGTGTGTTGGCCGCGGCCGGTGCCCTGACTCTGTCCGCCTGTGGCAGTGACAACAACAGCACCGCCAATGGCGCCGCCAAAATCGACGTCGCGTGTGGCGGGAAGACCTCGCTGAAGGCCAGCGGCTCGACCGCCCAGAAGAACGCGATGGACCGCTTCGTTGCCGCCTACCAGGCGAACTGCAGCGGCGCCAAGCTGGACTACACCGGCTCGGGCTCCGGCGCCGGCGTGAACGAATTCATCGGCAACCAGACCGATTTCGCCGGTTCGGACTCGCCGCTGTCCGCCGACAAGGGCGAGACCGACAAGGCCGCCGCCCGCTGCGGCAGCCCGGCCTGGAACCTGCCGGCCGTGTTCGGCCCGATCGCCGTCGCGTACAACATCCCCGGCATGGACGACCTGGTCCTGGACCCGCCGACCCTCGCCAAGATCTTCTCCGGTGACATCACCACCTGGAACGACCCGCAGATCAAGGCCCTGAACACCAACAAGGCCGACAAGCTGCCGTCGGACAAGATCGGCGTGATCTTCCGCTCCGACGAGTCGGGCACCACCGACAACTTCCAGAAGTACCTGACCGCCGCCGGTGGCTACACCAAGGGCGCGGGCAAGGCCTTCAACGGTGGCGTCGGTGAGGGCGCCAAGGGTTCGGACGGCACCTCGGGCGCGGTCGCGAACACCAAGTTCACCATCACCTACACCGAGTGGTCCTTCGCCAAGGCGCAGAAGCTGTCCACCGTGCGCGTGCTGACCACCGCCACCTCCAACGACCCGAAGCCGGTCGAGCTGACCGCCGAGTCCGCGGGCAAGGCCGTCGACGCCGCCAAGGTCGCCGGTCAGGGCAACGACCTGGTGCTGGACAACAGCTCGATCTACAAGCCCACCACCGCGGGCGCGTACCCGATCATGCTGGCCACCTACGAGATTGTCTGCTCGAAGTACAGCGACGCCAACATCGCCGGGGCCGTCGAGGTGTTCTTGGCCTCGGCGGTCCGCAACGGCCATCCCCCCCTCCCCCACGCCGGCTACGTGCCGCTGCCGGACGCGTTCAAGACCAAGCTGACGACCGCGATCAACGCCATTCAGTGATCGCCTGATCGAAAAACCACGATGACCGTGCACGACGAAGCTGCATCCTCGGGTCTGTCCGTTTCGACCGACCCGAGGGATGACCGTGCCCAACTGCCGGGGGATACTGCGCTGATGCCGACCGAACCCAGCACCAAACCGGCCGCGGGGCGCGGCGCACCCACGAAGTTCGGCGCGGAGTTCGCCTTCCGCTCGGCGGCCACGGCCGCCGGCGGGATCATCGTCGCCGCCATCGCCCTGATCGCACTGTTCCTGCTGATCCGGGCGTGGCCCTCGATCATGGCGAACAAGGCGAACTTCTTCACCACCACCGAGTTCAACGTCAAGGACGAGAACAACCTGCGCTTCGGCATCAAGGACCTGTTCATGGTCACGGTGCTGAGCTCGGTGTTCGCGCTGGCGATCGCCGTGCCGATCGGTGTGGGCATCGCGCTGTTCCTGACGCAGTATTCGCCGAAGGCGCTCGCGCGACCGTTCTCGATCATCGTGGATCTGCTGGCGGCCGTGCCGTCGATCGTGTTCGGTCTCTGGGGTCTCCTGGTCGTGGCCCCCAAGCTGGGGCCCTTCCAGGACTTCCTGAACAAGAATCTGAACTGGTTGTTCCTGTTCTCCGACGGCAATGTCAGCATCGCCGGTGGCGGCACCATCTTCACCGCCGGTGTGGTGCTGGCGGTGATGATCCTGCCGATCATCACCTCCGTCAGCCGTGAGGTCTTCGGCCTCACCCCGCGCTCGCAGATCGAGGCGGCGCAGGCGCTGGGCGCCACCAAGTGGGAAGTGGTGCGCCTGACCGTGCTGCCGTTCGGCCGCTCGGGCGTGATCGCCGGTTCCATGCTCGGCCTCGGTCGCGCGCTCGGTGAGACCATCGCGGTCCTGATCGTGCTGCGCACCTCGACCAAGGCCGGCCACTGGTCGCTGTTCGACGGCGGCTACACCTTCGCCTCCAAGATCGCCTCGGCCGCTTCGGAATTCAGCTCGAAGCTGCCGACCGGCGCCTACATCGCCGCCGGTTTCGTGTTGTTCGCTCTGACGTTCGTCGTCAACGCACTGGCTCGGCTGGCGGCCGGCGGGAAGGTCAACGGATGACCACCACACTCGACAAGCCGATCAAGGCGCCGACCTTCCGGCATGTCAGCGTCGCCCGCCGGCTCAAGAACAATGTCGCCACCGGCCTGGTCTGGCTGTGCTTCGGCCTGGCCCTGGTGCCGCTGCTCTGGGTGCTGTACGTGGTGATGCAGAAGGGCGCGAAGGCCGTCGCCAATATCGACTGGTGGACCAAGTCGCAGAACGGTGTGCTGCCCGATCAGCACGCCGGCGGTGTCTACCACGCCATCTACGGCACCATCGTGCAGTCGGGCATCGCCGCGATCATCGCGGTGCCGCTCGGCATCATGGCCGCCGTCTTCCTGGTCGAGTACGGCCGGGGCTGGCTGGCCAAGACCACCACCTTCATGGTGGACATCCTGGCCGGTGTGCCCTCGATCGTGGCCGCGCTGTTCATCTTCGCGCTGTGGATCGCCACCTTCGGCAACCCGCAGAGCGCCTTCGCGGTGTCGCTGGCCCTGGTGCTGCTCATGCTGCCGGTGGTGGTGCGCAGCACCGAGGAGATGCTCAAGCTGGTTCCGGACGAATTGCGGGAAGCCTCTTACGCTCTCGGCATTCCGAAGTGGAAAACCATTGTGCGGATCGTGATTCCGACCGCCGCGCCGGGCATGATCTCGGGCATGCTGCTGGCCGTCGCCCGCGTCATGGGTGAGACCGCGCCGGTGCTGGTGCTGGTGGGTTACTCGAAGGCCATCAACTTCGATGTCTTCAACGGCAATATGGCCTCGCTTCCGCTGCTGATGTACCAGGAACTGTCGAATCCGGAGCCCGCCGGCCGCGAGCGCATCTGGGGTGCGGCGCTGACCCTGATCCTGATCATCGCGCTGCTGTACCTCGCCGCCGCGGCGGTCAACAAGCTGCTGACGCGGAACCGATAGAAGGAAAGACTGATGGCCAAGCGAATTGACGTCAAAGACCTCAATATCTACTACGGCAAGTTCCATGCGGTCGCCAATGTCGGGCTGACGGTGCTGCCGCGCAGCGTGACCGCGTTCATCGGTCCGTCCGGTTGTGGCAAGTCGACCGTGCTGCGCGCGCTCAACCGCATGCACGAGGTGACCCCGGAGGCCCGCGTCGAGGGTGCGGTGCTGCTCGACGGCGAGGACATCTACGGCGCCCAGGTCGACCCGGTCGGCGTGCGCCGCACCATCGGCATGGTGTTCCAGCGGCCGAACCCGTTCCCCACCATGTCGATTCGCGACAATGTGGTGGCGGGCCTGAAGCTGCAGGGCATTCGCAACAAGTCCCAGCTGGACGAGGTGGCCGAGCAGTCGCTGCGCGGCGCCAACCTCTGGAACGAGGTCAAGGACCGCCTCGACAAGCCGGGCGGTGGCCTGTCCGGTGGTCAGCAGCAGCGTCTGTGCATCGCCCGCGCCATCGCGGTGTCGCCGGACGTGCTGCTCATGGACGAGCCGTGTTCGGCGCTGGACCCCATCTCCACGCTCGCGATCGAGGATCTGATCACCGAGCTGAAGAAGGAGTTCACCATCGTCATCGTCACCCACAACATGCAGCAGGCCGCGCGTGTGAGTGACCAGACCGCCTTCTTCAATCTGGAGGCGCAGGGCAAGCCGGGCAAGCTCATCGAGATCGACGAGACGGAGAAGATCTTCTCCAACCCGTCGCAGAAGCAGACCGAGGACTACATCTCGGGTCGCTTCGGCTAAAAACAGACCTTCCGGCGTTCACGGCCCCTGTCATCTGGCAGGGGCCGTTCCGTTTGTGCAGGTGGGGAGGTGTAAGCAGCCGCTGTGTGGCGTCGGTCATATGGCCTGCCGACGATTGTGTGCAACCGTTAGTAACAGTTAGTCTGACCCTGTTGGTAAACCGATCGGTTTAGTAAGGAGGTGTCGGATGACCGTCTCAACGGCGAGCCCGGGATCCGGACAGGCCGCGGCGGAACTGCCGCAGCGGGCCAAGGTGGCGGCCCTGATCGCCATCTGTCTCGCGGAACTGCTGGTGGTCCTGGACAACACGCTGGTCAATGTGGCCCTGCCGTCCATGGCCGTGCAGCTGCAGGCCGACATGAGCGGCCTGCAATGGATCGTGGACGCGTTCACCCTGGCCTTCTCCGGCCTGCTGCTCGCCATGGGACACCTCGGCGACCGGTTCGGGCGACGGCTGTTCATGATCATCGGACTCAGCGGTGTCGCGGTCATGTCCGCCGCCGGCGCACTCTCCTCCGGCCTCGGACAGGTCATCGCGGCGCGCGCCGGCATGGGCGTGTTCGCGGCCGTGGTCTTCCCGGCCACGCTGGCGCTCATCACCAATATCTTCACCGCGGCCCGCGAACGCGCCGCAGCCATCGCGCTGTGGACGGCCATGGCCGGCATCGCCGTCGCCATCGGCCCGACCGTCGGCGGCTGGCTGCTCGAGTACTTCTCCTGGCACTCGGTGTTCTGGATCAATGTCCCCGTGGCGCTGGCGGGTATCGGGGCGGTGCTGGCCACCGTGCCGGAATCCCGTGCCGACCAGGTGGATCGGCTCGACCAGATCGGCATCCTGCTGTCCCTGGCCGGGGTGACCGCGCTGGTGTGGTCCATCATCGAGGCCCCCAAGCACGGCTGGTTCGCGACCGAAAGCCTTGCGGGCTACCTGCTTTCGATCGCCCTGCTGGCCGCGTTCGTGGGCTGGGAGCTGCGGGTGCCCGCGCCGGTGCTGAATATGCGGCTGTTCCGCAATCGCCGCTTCGCGCTGCCGTCGCTGGCGATCACGGTGTCCTACTTCTCGGCATTCGGCTTCCTGTTCCTGATCACCCAGTACTTCCAGGGCGTGAAGGAGCTCTCGCCGCTCGAATTCGGCATCCACTCACTGCCTTTCGCGGTGGCGGTGGGCTTCGGCGCACCCATCGCGACCATGCTGGCGCAGCGGGTGGGCACCACGGCCATGCTGGTGTCCGGGCTGCTGATCCTGGCGGTGGCCATGTACATCGCGGGCCGGACCACCGTCGAAACCCCTTATCTGGGACCGGTTGTGGTGTCCATGATCCTGATGGGCCTGGGCTTCGCGGTGGTGCAGGGGCCGGCGACCGAATCCATCATGGGCACGGTGCCGCTCGAGGAGGCGGGGGCGGGCTCGGCGGTCAACGACACCACGCGTGAAGTGGGCGGCGCGCTCGGGGTGGCCCTGCTGGGCTCGATCATGACCTCGGTCTACGCCGGGAAGATCGGCGGCCGGATCGACGCGATTCCCGCGCAGATCATGAACGCGCAGCAGAAGGAACTGGCGGGCAATACGCCCATCAGCATCATCGGGATCGTGAAGGCGCCGGTGAATCCGCTGCTGGCGCAGGCGAAGGCGGATCTGATCCATGCCATGAAGGTCGCGGCCATGCAGGGCGCCGAGGCCGCATCCTATGTCGCGGTCGGCACCCTGGTGGTGTGCGCGGTCATCGTGGCCGCGACGCTCCCGTGGCGCCCCGAACGGGGCCGATCGATCCTGATGGGCTGGCGCGAGTCCGGCGAGGACTGACCCGCACCGAAACGAGGGAGTTCCGGGGTCGCCCCGGAACTCCCTCGTTCGTCGTCCTAGATGCTTTCCTTCTCGGAGTCCGGGTCGGGCGGCAGCACGCCGGTGACCAGGAACACCACGCGACGCCCGATCTCGACGGCGTGGTCGGCGAAGCGCTCGTAGTAGCGGCCCAGCAGCGCCACGTCCACGGCCGCCGCCACGCCGAACTGCCAGTCGCGGTCCATGATCAGCGTGAACAGGTGCTTGCGCAGGTCGTCCATCGCCTCGTCGTCGTCGGTGAGCTTGGCGGCCCGCTCGGGATCGCGGGACTCCAGCACCTCCTTGGCGGTGGCGCCCATCTTGACCGCGACCCGGCCCATCTCGGCGAAGTAGCTGTTGACGGCCTCCGGCACGGCGTGCGCCGGGAAGCGCCGCCGGGTCATCTTGGCCACGTGCAGCGCCAGCACGCCCATCCGGTTCACATCGGCGACGATCTGAATCGCGCTGACCACCTGCCGCAGATCACCGGCGACGGGGGCCTGCAGGGCCAGCAGCGCGAAGGCTTTCTCCTCGGCCAGCTGGATCATCTCGGCGATGCGGTCGTATTCGGTGATCACCTGCTCCGCGAGCTCGAGATCGGCACTGAGCAGGGACTGGGTGGCCCGCTCCATCGCCGATCCGGCGAGCCCGGCCATGCCGCCGAGCAGATCGGCGAGCTCGGCCATTTGTTCGTTGTAGATGACACGCATGACTCAAGACATTAGTGCGGACCGCTGACCAAGTCACCAACTGCGGGTTAACCGTCGGTAGCGGTCGGTTCCAGCGCCGATGCCGCAGTTGTGGCCAGTGGGACGTGCGGTCACTTACACAGGTCGTCGGCGGCGTTGACGTGCTCGAGATCGGAGGGAAGTGTGACCGGAGCCGCACTGGGTCCGCCGGAGTCGCTCGGCGTGTCGGGCAGCGGCTGCCCGAAGGCGGTGGGCGCTTTCACAGTGCCGGTGAAATCGGAACCGGCGACCACTTCGACAATGCTGCCCAGCCCGCCCGCCGGTTCCAGGATGGCGCCCGGAATGGCGCTGGCCACCGTCCCGGCCTCGGCCTCGTGGCCGCTGGAATAGCGGACCTTGGTCCTGGGCGAGGTGCCGTCGGCATAGTTGCCGGTGCTGTAGATCTGGAAGCCCTGCGCGGCCAGCTTGGTCGCCGTGGTGCTCGCGATGCCCGCCTGGCCGGAGCCGTTGGACACCTGCACCGAGAAGGTGCTCGTATCCACCGCGGCCAGCTTCGGCTTGGCCACGGGCGCGGCACTGGCGCTGGGCGGGGGGTCGGTCTTCTTCTCGCCGGGCAGCGGCTGGTCGTCGATGACGGCGCGGAAGATGGCCTTGATATCCGATTCGCGCGGGATCTCGTTGCCGTAGGAGGTGGTGCCCGCGGTGGGGACGGTCAGGAAGGTGATGGCCCCGGCCTGCATCTTCTGCATCGAACGGCCCAGTGTCAGCAGGTCTTTGGTGGTGACGTTGTCCATGAAGGAGTGCTTGGCGAAGGCATCGATGAAGCCGTTGAGCTTGCCCGGATCGAAGAGCACCTTGCTCGACAGCGCACTGCGCAGCAGCGACGACAGGAACCGCTGCTGCCGGTTGATGCGGTCGTAGTCGCTGCGCTCCTCGCCGTACACGTGCCGGGCGCGCACGTAGTCCAGTGCGGTGGAGCCGTTCACGACCTGCTTGCCCGGCGTGGTGAGCACGGTGCCGAGGATCTCGTCGACCAGCGGCTTGGTGGTGCACACCTCGACGCCGCCGACCACGTCGACCATGGATTCGAAGCCGGAGAAGTCGATGCCGACGAAGTGGTTGATCTTCAGGCCGGACAGTTTGGTGATCACCTTGGTCAGGCACTTGGGCCCGCCGAGGGCGTAGGTGGCGTTGAGCTTGTCGCCGTCGGCGGCGGGGAACTTCTCGCCGCTGTAGGCGGCCTTGTCGTTGTCCCAGCCCTCGCAGACCGGGCGGGAGACATCCAGGTCGCGGGGGAAGGAGACGGCGACCACGCGGGCCCGGTTGGCCGGGATGTTGACCAGCATGACGGTGTCGGAGCGCGCGCCCTCGGCGTCGTCCACGCTGCCCGCGCCGAGGCTGCCGTTGGCGCCCGCGCGGGTGTCGGTGCCGACGATGAGGAAGTTCTCGTCACCGGTCTGGCCGTCGGCGTCGACGACGTAGGGTGAGTTGTCGTCGAGTGCGGAAACCTGCTGGAAGTTGTTGTCCTTGGCGCGCAGGTAGCTCCAGCCGGTGCCGGTCACGATGAGCGCGATGACGGCGACGAGGGCGAGCGTGGCACGGCCGGCCAGCTGCAGCCGCCGGTTGCGGCGGCGGCGCGTGCTCGAAACCCATTTGGCCGGTGCGGGTCCCACGGCGGCCGGGAGCGCGGTGGTCGGATAATCGGCGGGCGACTTGACCTTTCGCGCGAGCAGCGCCCGGGTGCGGGCGGCCGCGCCGGGTGCGGCCGGTGGCGGTGCGGTGTCGGTGACCGGGGGTAGTTCCACGGTGACCGGATCCGCGGTCGGGTCGGCCGGGCGCGCGCCGCGATTGCCGGGTGCGTTGGCGACCCGGCGCAGGTGGCTGGTGTCGCGCACGGTGCGCTGGGACCCGGTGTTCGCCGCGGGCTGCGCGCTGGTCGAGGCCGCCGGCTGTGATCCGGTGGCGGGCACGGGAGCCGGTGGGGCTGCCGGTTGCGGCGGCACGGGTGCCGAGCCGTTCGGCCCGGGGGTTTCGCGGCTCGCCTCGGCCGCGGGTTCGTTCGGAGTCTCCGGTTCGGCGCGGCGCCGGCGTCGGGTCTGGCGTTCGCTGTCCACGCGCTCGACCAGGTCCTGGACCGAAATGGATGCGGCGGCAGCGGGTTCGGCGTCGTCGGTGTGGCGGGAGCGGCGGCCGGTGCGCGCCGGATCGTCCCCGTCCGCGGGGTAGCGCTCCCAGGGGGCGCGACCTCCGGGTCGTGGCGTACGCCCGTACCGATCGTCACCCACCAACGAACCTCACTTTGCTTCTGATGCCGAGGGCCATGATAACGATTTCGCCACGACGGACCACTCGAACATATGTCCACCGCAGGTGAGGACGGTTTTTCCGCTTTTGTCGGGTATGTCGCACACCCGGGTGGGCACGCTTCGCAAAGTGTGCCAGGGCATCGCCACAACGCCCGGGAGCTGCGCCGGGCGGTGATCGGATCGAACTCGAAACAGGGAGCGATCAGCCGCCCCTGTAGCTGACTCAGCCGCCGCTGTGCATGACGTCGGCCGCGGTGGGCACGGTCGCGTCCTCGGGATCGTCGAGCCAGCCGTCGGGGAGGGCCACCTTGGTCTGCGGGGAACCCTGGCGTCCGCGCGGGCCGAGCGCGTCGGCCGGGAACGGCACGTCCGGCTCCAGCTGACCGACCAGATCCGCGATCTGCGCCAGGCTGGTCACGGTGGCGAACTGCCGGCGCAGCGCCGACCCCACCGGGAAGCCCATCAGGTACCAGGCCATGTGCTTGCGGATATCGCGCATGGCCTTGTCCTCGCCGTCGTGCTCGACGAGCAGCGCGGCGTGCCGGTAGAGGATCTCGCCGACCTTGCCGAGGGTCGGGCCCTCCGGAATCGGCTCGCCGCGCAGGGCGGCGCTCAGCTCCGCGAACAGCCAGGGCCGGCCCAGGCAGCCGCGGCCCACGACCACGCCGTCGCAGCCGGTCTCGGCCATCATGCGGAGGGCGTCGTCGGCGGTGAAGATATCGCCGTTGCCCAGCACCGGGATGCTGGTCACGGTCTCCTTGAGCCGGGCGATGGCGGACCAGTCCGCCTGCCCGGAGTACAGCTGCGCGGCCGTGCGGGCGTGCAGCGAAACCGCCGCGGCGCCTTCGGCTTCGGCGATGCGGCCGGTGTCGAGGTAGGTGTGGTGCTCGTCGTCGATGCCGATGCGGAACTTGAAGGTGACCGGCACATCGCCTGCGGCCGCGACCATTTCGCGCACGATCTCGCGGAACAGCCGCCGCTTGTAGGGCAGCGCCGACCCGCCGCCGAGGCGGGTGACCTTGCGCACCGGGCAGCCCAGGTTCATGTCGATATGGTCGGCCCAGCCTTCGCCGACGACGATGCGCACCGCCTCGCCGAGGGTCTTGGGGTCGACGCCGTAGAGCTGCATGGACCGCGGCGACTCGTCCGGCCCGAAGGCCATCATGTTCAGCGTCTTCTCGTTGCGCTCCACGATGGCGCGGGCGGTGATCATCTCGCACACGTACAGCGAAGTGGCGCTGCCGAATTCGCGGCACAGGGTGCGGAAGGCGACATTGGTGATGCCCGCCATCGGGGCCAGCACGACCGGCGGATCGAGCGGGTAGGGCCCGATCCGCAGCTCGGTCTTGGGGGCTTCGAGCGAGGCAGTCACGTCGTCCAGTCTCTCATCCGCGCGCTCGCGGCCAGAGCCGCGTACCGCCCGCAGTGCCTCCGGTCACACGGGTCACCACATGCGCAGGCCGCGGCGGCGCACCACGGCGACCGCGAGCACCGTGCCGACCAGCCACACCGCGAGCCCGACCCCGAGGTGGATCGCACTGCGCAGGTCGCCCGGCATCGAGCGGCCCAGGTGGTGGCCGAGGATGGCGCGCTGCTCGCCGTCGATCGGCGCGACGAAGTAGTAGAGCCCGTACGGCAGGACCAGGTGGGTCAGCCAGGGCAGCGTGCTGCGCCAGTCCCGGCGCGCGGCCCAGCGCTGCCCGAGCGCGCGGGGCGGCACCGCGAGCAGCGCCGACACGATATTGCCCACCCCGAGCCAGGCCAGGATCGGCAGCGCCACATCGGCGACCGAAACCCCGGCCCGCTGCATCGGATGCGCGCTGGTCTTGGCGGTGAGCACGGCCGTGGCCAGCAGCGTCGGCAGTCCCACGATGATCAGCAGTGCGAGGTTCTTGACCACCAGGATGCGCTGCACCGGCACCCCGGCGGCCAGGCTCAGCCGGGTCCGGTCGGCGTCCACGCCGAGCACATTCGTGGTGGTGACGTCGGCGAGCACGAAGGTCGCGAAGTAGACGCCGACCAGCACCACCCAGCCGTGCTTGTGCAGGGTGAGCGGCGAGATCAGCAGAAAGAGCCCGGACAGCACCACATTCGCGCCGACGCCCTCGAGCCACAGCGCGGGCGGGGTGAACGACCAGCGCACCTCGCCCGCGACCTGCCGCCACAGCGGCCGTCCGGGCTCGATCGGGCTGGGGGCGGGATGGCGGCGCTCGGTGTGGAACTGGGTGAGCGCGCGTTCCCGCACGGCCAGCAGGGTGCCGCGCATCGGTTCAGTCCAACGAGTCGACAAAGTCACCTATCCGGGCGGCCACGGCGCCGGGCAGCCGTCGTGGCAGATGGTGGCCACCCCCACTGATCAGATCGATTCGGGCACAGGGCAACTGCTCGCACAGTGCGTGGGAGGTGGAGATCGGCACGACCTTATCGGCGGGGTCGGCGAGGATCAAGGCCGGCACGCGGATGTCGGCGAGCCGCGCCGTCCACCGGTCCAGCGTGTCGAACATTTCCCGCTGTTCGGTCAGGAAACTGCGCCACACCGGACCGTGCCGGTGGTGCACGCCGGCGAGCAGCGCGAGCGCGGTCCCGGCGGCGGTCCCGGCCGGGCTGTGGTCGAGGCCCTTGCGCGCCAGCCACGGCAGCACCGACCACGCGGTCAATGCCAGTGCGGTGCCGGCGTACGGCGCGGCGAGCAGTTCGTCCCAGGCGGTCAGGCACCCGGGGCCCACGCTGGAGACCAGTACCAGTCCGCGCACCCGGTGCGGCGCGAGCGTCGCGGCCGCCAGCGCGACCGCCCCGCCGTACGAATGTCCGGCCAGGACGGCACTGTCGATGCCCTCGTGGTCGAGCCGGTCGAGCAGCCAGCGGGCATTGTCCTCGATGGATCCCGCCGGTTCCGGATTGTCACCGTATCCGGGGCGGTCCAAGGCCAGCGCGGTGAGCGATCCGGGCAGCCGGGCGGTGACCGCGTCCCAGTCGGAGCGATCGCCCGGTTGCCCGTGCAGCAGCACCACATTCGCCGTGCGGACCCGGGTGTCGAGGCTCATGCAGTCATGATCGGGCCCGTGGACCTGGACCCGGCTGCGGAATCCCGGTGAGCTTGCTGTGAGTCGCGCGCAGGGCGCGAAACGGCCCCTCCGGATCGAAATCCGGAGGGGCCGTGTCTTATTCGCTCGGAGGGTCCGGGCCGCAGCCCGCAGTCGCTAGCTGCCGGTGGCGGCCAGCTCCTTCTCGCGCTTGGCGGCCTCACGGGCCAGCATGCGGTCGCGCTGCTCTTCGAACTTCACGACGTCCTTGCCCAGCTTCTCGAGGAAGGTGCCCAGGCGCTCCCGGATCTCCTCGCCGCGCGCGGTGAAGTCGTCGCGCTCGAAGATCCGCCACTTCTTGAGCACCGGGTTCACCACCTCTTCGAGGTGCTGGCGCAGGTCGTAGATGCCGTGCTTGGCCATCAGCACGCCGTTGCGGCGGAAGTTGGGCATGCCGGCGCCGGGCATCTGGAAGTTCTCCAGGATGAGGGTGATGGCCTCGAGGGTCTGGTCGGGCGACAGGTCGAGGGCAGCACCGCACATGTTGCGGTAGAAGATCATGTGCAGGTTCTCGTCGGCGGCGATGCGCTGCAGCATGCGGTCGGCGATCGGGTCGTCGCAGACGCGGCCGGTGTTGCGGTGCGAGACGCGGGTGGCCAGCTCCTGGAAGGTCACGTACGCGACCGAGTAGAGGAAGCCGGCATTGTTCGACAGCTGCTCGAGTTCCTCGGTGGGCGAGGCGAACCCGTTGGTCATGTGGATCATGCGGGCCTGCTCGAGGGCGACCGGGTCGACGCCGCGGGTCACGACCAGGTAGTCGCGCATGACGATGCCGTGCCGGTTCTCCTCGGCGGTCCAGCGACCGACCCAGGTGCCCCAGGCGCCGTCCTGCGAGAAGTTCTCGGCGATCTCACGGTGGTAGGAGGGCAGATTGTCCTCGGTGAGCAGATTGGTGATCATGGCCGCCTTGGCGACCTCGCTCAGTTTCGACTGTTCCGGATCCCAGTCGACACCACCCATGGCGGCGAAGTTTCGACCTTCGTCCCACGGCACGTAGTCGTGCGGGTGCCATTCCTTGGCCAGGGAGAGGTGGCGATTGACGTTCTCCTCGGCAACCGGCTCCAACTCCGTCAGCAGCTCGAGTTGAGTCAGATCCTTTGCCATACGTGTGCCCTTCGTGTCGTGCGTCGTGCTGTCGTACCCTCGCCGGCCTGCCGCCGCGCCCATACCTTACGTGACCGTAGGGTGATGTGAAACTCACATGTGCGCCATTGCGGCGTAGGTGAGAGATGTCATATGACAAGCGGCCCACAGCGACGGGTGTATCGCCGCGGGCCGTGGTTCGTTAGCCGCACATCCGGTTGAGATGCCCGATTACTTCTTACCCAGTAGCCCGCCCAGCACGTTGCCGAGCACACTGCCCGCGTTCTGGCCGACCGCCTTGCCGAGTATGTCGCCCAGACCGCCGCCACTGTTTCCGCCGGTGGCGCCGCCGAGCAGACTGCCGAGCAGATCGCCGATCCCGCCGCCGGACTGGCCGGCCCCGCCGTCGCCTCCGCCCAGGGCCTTCTTGCCGAGGTAGGCCAGCACGATCGGCGCGAGCATGGGGAGCAGCTTGCCCATCAGGTCCTGGCTGATGTTGTTGCCGCCGACATTACCGAGAGCGCTGATCACCGTGCTCTTCTCGGCGCCGAAGGTCTGATCGACGATCTGGCTGCCGTTGGAGACGTCCACCTGATCCATGTCGACACCGCCGTCGAGCAGGCCGTGCGGCTGGCCGGCGACTTCGTTCTCCAGATTCAGTCCGACCTCGGGGTTGCCGGCCTGTGCCTGGAAGCCGCCGAGTAGCACGGGGACGGCCGCATCGATCGCCGTCTTCGCGGTCGCCTCGTCGACGCCGAGCCTCTCGGCGATCTGCGCGACCGGGACATTGGAGAGCAGGTCATCGAAGGAATTCATGAACTCCGCCTGTGGTGATGGTTCCCGGGAAAAGCTCTGCTCCGGTCACGGTAGGTGAACTCCGGGCAGATTGCTACAGATTCGCGGATGTGGCGGGGGCCCGGAGGTATCGTTCCGGGCCCCTCGCATGGGAGTGCCCCCACCAGGGCTCGAACCTGGGACCTGCGGATTAAAAGTCCGTAGCTCTACCAACTGAGCTATAGGGGCGTGCGGGACGTCAGTTTAATGGGCCGACCCCATAAGTGTTAAACGAGTATCCGATTGCACTCTGGCAGACGGTATTTGCGCAGGTCACGATGCGCCGTCGGGGTCCGGGCCGGTGCGGCGCGGGCGCGCGGCGGGGGACCGGTGGCGTCGGGGTGGGGAGTGACGCGGTGTGCCGTTGGGGTGACGGGCCGTGCCGATCGGCGGGGCTCGGGGAGCCGAGGCGGTCGGTTGGGGGGACGATGTGGCCCTGTGAGGGTGCGGACCGGTCGGTGCGGCACCGCGAGAAGGTGGACCCGGGGGCGGGTCGGGGTCGGCGCGGAGTGTGGGCGGGGTGGGGTGGCGGTGTGGTTTCGCCGTGTCCATTGCCCGATGGGTTCCGGACGGCCCGGTAAGCGGGCGCTGATTGCCGGTGCCGAGGGGTCCGGCAATCGCCTTGCCACTCAGTTTGTTTCGTTGCGCTGGAGTGTGAATATCATCCAATGGTGATGTGTGGCAAGCTATTTGGAGCGGGGGGGAAACCGGTCGGAGTCGGCGCGGGCGTGGGGGCGGCGGCTCGGCGGCGATGTGGTGTCGGTGTGGACAGCGCATCGCGGCGGCGATCGGCCGGCCGAACATCGGTGGGATATGGGCGAATTCGTCGATTCGAACCAATCATCCTTACGATTGCTGGGGAATTGCGGCATTCGATAGGGGGTGTGCTGGCTAACTGACTCTCCGGTACGCCTCACGCTGGGTGCGCTTTCCGGGTACGGTGACCGACTGGTGAATTCCCGAGAAACCGGGATTGCCCCGGCGGCACGGGATTCGGCTTATCGTTGATGTGCCCGAACGTGTCGCGACCGGTCTGGCCGATCGCGGCTCCAATACGATGAAGCTGCGGGGAGGCGGACCAGGACGACGTGAACGCCCGGGTGCGCACCCCTGTGGTGCACCCGGGCGGGAAAAACTATACCTGTTGGTGTGTTTCAAGTTTTTCGCGCTTTTTCGTACCGAAAGTTTGGTAATTCCGGGCGAAGCCCGTTTTGAAGTATTTGAAAGACACATAACTTTGCGTCGAGGCCGCGCGGCGGTCGGCGACGGTTAGCTAGCTTCGGAGGCGTTTCGAGCATGGCACGGCAGCAAGAGCGGGCCCGCCGGACACGCGCGGCGATCATCAGGTCCGCCGCCGTTGAGTTCGGGAAGAGCGGCTATGCCGCTGCTTCGCTCAACCGCATATTGGAAGGTTCCCGGGCGACCAAGGGGGCCATGTACTTTCACTTCGACTCCAAGGAGGACCTGGCTCGTGCGGTGCTGGATGCGGCGGTCGACCGCTATCGGGCATCGACCGAAAGGTGGCTCGCCAGAACCGATCTCGGTCCGCTGGATGTGCTGCATGGCATGATCGACGAGATCGCGCTGCGGCTGGAGAACGACATCATTATTCAGGCGGAGTTCCGGCTCATCATCGAGCCGGAGTTCTACCGCGACATCCAGGCCGGCGGCGGCCGCATCCTCGGGCGCGCCATCCGGCAGCTCGCGGTGAAAGCGACCGAGCACAAACAACTGCGCCCGGATTCGGATCCGGACCGGTTCACCCGCACCTTGGCGGCGGCGCTGGCGGGCCAGCGCTACATCTCCGATGTGCTGGCGGGACCGGTGGATCTGCGGGCCCGGTTCGCCGAGGCGCTCGAGGTGATCGTGGAAGCCACCACGACACCGGAGTGGACCGAGGAGTTCCGGCGCACCGGCTGGCGGGTGTCCGCCCGGCTCGAAGATCTCAACTTGGGACTCTGACCAGCTGATTTGGGAATCACGCGGAGCCTGTCATAAGCTATCTCCGCTCCCAACGGAAGCCGTTGAGCAAACGGTCCGGAGAAATCCGGCGGGCCCCCTTCGTCTAGCGGCCTAGGACGCCGCCCTTTCAAGGCGGTAGCGCGGGTTCGAATCCCGTAGGGGGTACAACGATGGAAACATCGTTGTCGGAGCAAGAGCAAGGCCCTGTGGCGCAGTTGGTTAGCGCGCCGCCCTGTCACGGCGGAGGTCGCGGGTTCGAGTCCCGTCAGGGTCGCAAGACTCCTTGCATGGCAAGAAGTGGTATAGCGTGGCATTCGAATCGGGTGCCTACGGCCAGGTAGCTCAGTTGGTACGAGCGTCCGCCTGAAAAGCGGAAGGTCGCCGGTTCGATCCCGGCCTTGGCCACCGGATCTGGAAGACCCTGTCCCTCGGACGGGGTCTTTCCGCATTCCCGGGCTCTCCGCGTGTTTTTCGACCTGTGGGTCTGATCTTGGTGGAATGCTGGACCCCATGGCTCAGGACAACCAGTGGTATTACTGCATCTCCCATCAGAAGGCGGAGCAGGGGAAGACCTGCTGGGTCGGCGATCGGATCGGGCCCTATCCGGATAAGGCGACAGCGGAGCGGGCGTTGGATATTGTGCGGGAACGAAATCGGCGCGCGGACCAAGAGGACGACTGACGCCGGAGTGACGGGGGTGACGCGCTGTTCGGTGCGCTCACGAGGCACTCAGGTTGACCAGGTACGGTTTCGTAGCCAGAAAACGACCAAGCGGGAGGGTAAGCCTTGAAGGTCACCGTGGTGGTGCCGACCTACAACGAGCGGGAGAACCTGCCGGTGGCGGTGGAGCGGCTGACCGCGCTACCGGTGGCCGACCTGCATGTGCTGGTGGTGGACGACAATTCGCCCGACGGCACGGGTGAGGTGGCCGACAAGCTGGCCGCCGACCTGCCGAACGTGGTGGGCGTGCTGCACCGCACCGAGAAGGACGGTCTGGGCCGGGCCTACATCGCCGGCATCACCAGGGCACTGGACGAGGGCGCCGACGTGGTCATTCAGATGGACGCCGACCTGTCGCACCCGGCCGAGGTCATCCCGGCCATGCTGGACAAGCTGGAGTCCACCGATGCCGGCGTGGTGCTCGGATCCCGTTATGTTCCCGGGGGTTCCACCGCGGCGGAGTGGAAGTGGTATCGCAAGGCGCTGTCGGCCTGGGCCAACTTCTACGTGAATATGATTCTGCGCCTGGGCGTGAAGGACGCGACCGCCGGTTTCAAGGCGTGGAAGGCGGACACGCTGCGCGCCATCGACGTGGCCTCGATCAAATCCAACGGCTATTCGTTCCAGGTCGAGATGAACTACCGGACGGTCAAGAAGGGCATTTCGATCGCCGAGGTGCCGATCCGTTTCGAGGAGCGCACCAAGGGCGCGTCCAAGATGAGCCTGAAGGTGCAGCTGGAGTCCGCGGCCATGCCGTGGAAGCTGCTGTTCGGTCGCGCTGTCTGACTAACTGCCGGGGCGGCTTTCGGGCCAGTGGAGCAGCGTGCCCACGAACAGCTGCCGGACCTGCTCCACCTCGGCGTCCATATCGGCCGGATCCCAGCCGCTGACATCGATCGGCGGTAGGACGGCCACGTCTACGACGCCTTTGCGCACCACGGCCGAATTGCGCCACGCTATTTCGCCGGCATTCCGGATCACCACCGGAATCACCGGCACACCCGCCTGCCGGGCAATGTGGAACGCGCCCTTCTTGAACGGCCCGATGCGCGGGGTCAGGGATCGGGTGCCCTCGGGCGCGATCACGACCGACAGTCCGCCGCGCAGGGTGTCGACGACGGGTTCCAGCGCGGCCTTGGCGGCCGCGGTGTCGGCGCGGTCGATGAAGGTCACCTCGACGAAGCGCATGAGGGGACCGAAGATCGGGTTCTTGGTGATCTCCCGCTTGGCGATGCCGGTGAATCCGGTGCCCAGCACCTCGGCCAGCACCACGATGTCGAACTGGCTCTGGTGGTTGAAGATGAACACGGCCGGGCGTGGGGCGCGGGCGTTCCCGGCGCCCACCACACGGACCTTCACTCCGGTGCCGCGCAGGGTGGTGTCCGCGGCGTAGGTCATCATCGAATCCGCCATCTGGCGGCGCTGTTTCGTGTGCGCCTTGGCGGCCACGCCGAACAGGGCCCCGCCCAGCAGACCGGTGAATCCGGCCAGGGTGCGGGCGTAGTCGGTGGCCCCGGGCGCTTGCCGGGGCCGGAAATGCAGCACCGGCCAATCCTTTTCGGCCGCCTCCAGCACGACGCGCGGATCGGGGTTCACCGCCACCGGGTGCCCGGCGGTCTGCAGTAGCGGCAGGTCCGCGGCGCTGTCGGCGTAGGCCCAGCTCTGGGTGAGGTCGATGTCGTGGGTGATGGCGAAGCGGCGCACGGCGTCGGCTTTGCCGTTGCGCCACAGCGGCTTTCCCTCCACGTGCCCGGTGAGCACGCCGTCCTGGACGGCCATGGCCGTGCACAGCACGTGCGGGACGCCGAGTTCCTCGGCCACCGGCCGCACCTGGTAGCAGGTGACCGAGCTGATCAGCACCAGTGTGTGCCCGGCCGCCTCGTGTTCGCGCACCAGCCGCCAGGCCTCCGGATAGATGTGCCCGTACACGCTGCGCGCGAACGCCTGTCGCCCGAGTTGGGCCAGCTCGTCCTCGGCTGTCCCGGCCCAGCTGTACATCAGCGATTGCAGGAAGCGCTCGTACTCGCCCTCGCTGCGCGCCCCGCGAATACTGCCGAGCAGGGTGGCGGTGAGCGCGCCCTGGGTGCTGCTGCGCCGCAGCAGTCGCCGGGTCAGCGGCGGCGGGTTGAATCCGTGGACGACGGTGCCGCCGAAGTCGAAAATCGCTGCGACGCGGGGTCCTTGCGGTCCGGTGCGCACGGCTTCGAGGGCCGCGCCGAGGTCCTGTGCGCCGACCGGGCGCTGGGTGACGCCGACGCCGGGCCGGAGCGGCAGTGCGGGCCGGCCCGCGCCGATTCCCCGGACCCGGTGTGTCATAGCGCTTCCAGGCGGTTGGAGGGGTCGAGGGTGGCGGCCCGGGAGATGCGCTGGCCGATGGCGCGCAGTTCGGCGGCGAAGCGGCTGCGGCGGGCGGCCAGATCGGCGGGATCGTCGGAGGGGGTGAGCAGGCCGTGGTTGTCGGCGAGTTTGATCGCGCTGCCGAACAATTCGGAGGACACCGATTCGGGGCTGTGCAGCCGTTGTTGCAGCAGCATCTGTTTGCCGACCTGCAGGCATTCGTCGATGAGGACCTTCTTGTCGACCTCGGCGACCGGGTCGCGGGCGGCCAGCCGTTCGGCCACCACCAGTTGCGCGTCGAAGAAGGAGCGCAGCACCCGGTGCGCCATCATGAACCCGGATTCGGCCAGCCGGGCCAGGATGTCGGAGCCGACGGTGCCCGCGGCGGTGCGCTGATGCCAGTCGTGGTCCATCAGCAGCATTTCCGCGGTGAGCTGGCTGGTGAATTCGGCCCGCTCCGGGAAGAAGAATTCGAACTTGAGCAGGTCGCGCAGCCGGAAGGCGGCCTCCCAGCCGACCCGGAGCTGATCGCCCTCGGGCGCCTCGACGGCGGTGAGGATGGACAGTTCGAGGATGGCGCGGTTGACGAACCAGTGCACGGCGCTGTTGCGGTAGAACGCGGCCTCCAGGTGTGCCCCGGCATTGATGGCGTACACCGGTTCCAGCCCGCCGCGGTACACGGTGACCACGGTGGCGACGGTCAGCTGTTCGAGCACCACGGCCAGCCCGTGGTCGTCGCGCAGCGCGTCGAGTTCGCCGCTGGGCAGGTTCCGGCGCTGGATGTAGCCGAGCACGGGCGCAATGGCGGCGCGCAGTTCGCCGCGGGTGAGGGCGCGCTCGTGCACGCCCAGCAGCACCAGGGTGGTGAGGGCGTTGACGGTGATCGGGGTGACGTCGTTGATGCCGACGGCGACCTCGAAGGCCAGCCGCTGCACGGCCAGGTGCTCGAGTTCGAGGGTCGGCTCGGAAGGCGGATTCGGGTGGACCGTCAGCGGATCGCCGTTCACGGCCAGCCGGTCGCGGGCCGAGAGCGGGGTCCCGAAGCGCACGTACACGCGCCCGGCCGAGTGCTGCTGGTTGCGCACGTAGCGGGCCAGCCAGGTCAGGCCCTCGGGTTGTTTGCGGCCGCCGGTCTGTTCGAGGGCGATGGCCCCGATCTCGTTGAGCCGCTCGTAGGTGATGGATACCGGCACCAGCATGACGTCGTCGATGCGTTTCGAACGCAGCGCGGCCGCAAGGTAATTCAGCAGTCCGTAGCGGGGCGGCCGGAGTTTGCCGGTGCGGGTGCGCCCGCCCTCGAAGTACCACTCCAGGTTGAAGCGTTTGGTGAGCAGGTAGGCGAAGTACTCCTCGACGACCGCCTTGTACACCTCGTCGTCGCCGAAACTGCGGCGGATGAACACGGTTCCGGTGCGCCGCGCGACGGGCCCGATCGGCCAGAACTTCAGATTGGCTCCGCCGACCACGTGATTGGGCGGAAAGTCGTTGCGCGCCAGGATGTCCCCGAGCACGAAGGCGTCGACGTAGGACCGGTGCGAGGGCAGGAAGACCAGCGGGTAGCGCCGGTTGAGCGAGCGCAGCCGGTCCAGCCCGGACTCGTCGGCATCGACCTTCCAGGTGGAGGCGTGCACGGGCCGCATGGCCTGGGTGAACAGGTCCGACACCAGCCGGCTCTGTGCCGCGACGAGTTCGCGCAGGCCCTTCTCGGCCCGCCGGTACACCTCGCGCGCGGGCACGCCGGTCTCCTCGGCGATGGCGTCGAGCCGCCGCAAGAATTCGGGCGAGTCCAGGATTTCCTCGACCACCAGCCGCGGCACCTTGTACCGGTCGCCGATGACGGCGCGTTCGGCGCGTTCCAGGGCGACGATGCCGGCGCGCACGATGGCCCGCCCGAAAGCGTCGGGCGCACCGGCGGATCCGGGATTGTTGGCGCGCAGCTCGCTGAGCCGGGCCGGTTGCCCGGTCAGCACCAGGTGCCGGTCGGGGGCCTTGCTGAGCAGCCGCCGCTGCATGAGCCGGTTGGGTTTGCGCGGGTTGGTGAGGGTGAGCAGGTCGCTGAAGGTGGTGCGGCGCACGCCGTCTCGCTCGGGCGGCAGCCACAGCACCCGGACCGGCACCACCAGCGGATCGTCGCTGCGCCCGACCAGCCGGGCGGTGACGGCCGCGGCGTCGAGGTCGAGCTGGGTGACGGGCGCGGCGGTGCCGAACTCCTGGGTGATGCCGCCCTCGGCCAGCCAGTGTCCGACGAGGGCGCGCTCCACCTGGGAGGCGGCGTCGACCAGGGCGACCACGGACTGCGGAGCGGTGAGCGCGGCTTCGGGGAGCCGGCTGTCATGATCGAGCATTCTGGTTACCTCCGCATGAGCCGCTGCGATCCATTGAAGCCCAAACGTGCGGCGTCGGTCGGTAGGTCGGGCAATTCCCCGGTCGGAGCGTGGGTTTCGGGGCGGCGCGGCGGCGTCGTGACGCAGGTCGCGATCGACCCCTCCCCGCTCTGGGAAAGGTAATGCTAACCTCACTCATTAAGTTAGGTAAGCATAACCTTGGAGGTCTGGTGTCGGTCGCTGACGAACGGGTACGGCTCGAGGGGGAGCAGCGGTGGGGCGAACACGTCACCGATCCGGTCGCGGCGGTCACCGCGCTGGCGGCGGCGGATCGCTTCGGCGAATACGTGGTGTACGAGCGGCCCGGCGAATGGGTGTTCGCGGCCGACCCGCTGGGCGGCGTCGAGCTGGACGCGAACGAACTGCGGGTGAGCTGGGACGGACGCACCACCGCCGGGCCGTGGACGGGGAATCCGGCGCAGGCCGTCGACGGCGCGCTGGCCGCACTGCCGCTGGACGGCCGGAATGCGTTCGGGTGGATCGGATTCGAGTTCTGCGCCTGGTCGCTGGGCGCGACCGCGCACGTGCACCCGCGAGCGACGCTGGCGCACCTGATGATTCCGCGCATCGAGGTACGCATCGACGCCTCGGGGGTACGGGTGTCGGGTGCGACGCCGTCCGAGACCGGCGACATCCACGCGCTGATCGCGGCCGCGCAGGACACGCCACTGCCGGTCGCGCACCCCGTCGACGTCACCGTGGATCCCACGGGCTACCGCGACCGGGTGGCCACCGGCGTCGCCGAGATCCGGGATGGCAAGTACCAGAAGGTGATTCTGTCGCGGAAGGTGGAACTGCCCTTCGCGGTGAACATTCCGGCCACCTACCGGCTGGGCCGCATGCACAACACCCCGGCGCGCTCGTTCCTGCTGCGGCTGGGCGGGCTGGAGGCCGCGGGCTTCAGCCCGGAACTCGTCGCGGCCGTGGACGGGGACCGGGTGGTCACCACCGAGCCGCTGGCCGGGACCCGCGCCTTCGGGCGCGGCGGCGAGGTCGATCTGGCCGCCCGCGCCGACCTGGTGCGGGATCCGAAGGAGATTGTCGAGCACGCCATTTCGGTGCAGACCTCGTTCGCCGAGATCGCGGCCGTGGCGGAGCCGGACACCACCGCGGTCTCGGACTTCATGGCCGTCCGCGAGCGCGGCAGCGTGCAGCACCTGGCCTCCACGGTGCGCGGGCGGCTGGCGGCCGACCGCAGCCCGTGGGACGCGCTGGAGATGCTGTTCCCGTCGGTCACCGCCTCCGGGATTCCCAAGGCCGCGGGCGTCGATGCGGTGTTCCGCCTCGACCACGATCCGCGCGGCCTGTATTCCGGTGCGGTGGTGACGGTTTCGCCCGACGGTGCGCTGGAGGCGACGCTGGTGCTGCGCGCGGTCTACCAGACCGGTGCGGGTGCGTGGCTGCGCGCGGGCGCGGGCGTGGTCGGGCAGTCCCGGCCCGAACGCGAATTCGAGGAGACCTGCGAGAAACTCGGCAGCGTCGCGCCGTACGTGGTGCGCGCCTGAGCGTCAGACGCCGAACTCGACCCCGGTCAACCGCTCGGACAGCTCCCAGAGCTGCCGGGCGGTCTTCTCGTCGTGGGAGGCGGCATTGGAGCCGACCTTGGCGGGGTGACCGCGCCAGTTGAACCGGTCCGGCCCGTAGTAGCCGCCCGGTTCGACCGCGGCGGTGGCGGCGTACAGCGTTGGGAGAGCGCCCATCTCGGCGCTCTGCGCCACCAGCCGATTGCCGAGCCCGACGATCTGCTCCAGCAGGTTCTGGGTCTCCGAGCTGATCTCGGTGGCGGCATAGCCCGGGTGCGCGGCCACCGACAGCGTGGGCGAGCCGGTGAGCGTCAGCCGGCGCTGCAGCTCGTAGGTGAACAGCAGCAGCGCCAGCTTGGACTGCGCGTACGCGCCGAAGCGGGAGTAGGCGCGCCGCTCCCAGTTCAGGTCCTCCAGATCGATACGGCCGATGAAGTGGGTGATGCTGGAGGTGTTCACCACACGCTCCGAAATCCGGTCCAGCAGTAGGCCGGTCAACGCGAAGTGGCCCAGATAATTGGTGCCGATCTGCAATTCGAAGCCGTCGGCGGTGCGCTGTTTCGGCACCGCCATCACCCCGGCGTTGTTGATGAGGACATCGGCGCGCTCGACACCCGCGGCGAAGGCGCGCACCGAGGCCAGGTCGGCCAGGTCGAGCTGGCGGATCTGCACGGTCCCGGGCATGGTCCGGGCCACGGACTGCGCCTTGATCTCATTGCGGCAGGCCATGATCACCTGGGCGCCGGCGGCGGCCAGGGCGCGCGTAGTGGCCTCGCCCAGGCCGCTGGTCGCGCCGGTGACGATCACGATGCGACCGGTCTGGTCAGGAATGTCCGATGTGTTCCACCCGCCCATGGCTGAACCCTAGGGCGTGTGGCTCAGTAGCGCGCGGCGAGGGCCTTCTTGTCGATTTTGCCGACCGCGGTGACGGGCAGGACGTCGGCCTGCCGCAATACATCCGGGAGCTTGTAGGTGGCCAGGCCGCGCTCGGTCAGGAAGGCCTTGACGGCGGCCAGCGACGGGAGGTCGTCCACGGTCACCAGGACCACGCAGACCTTCTCGCCGAGCGCCGGATCGGGCAGGCCCACGGCGGCCGCGTGCCGGACGCCCGGATAGGCGAGCAGGTGTTCCTCGAGCTCATCGCAGGAGATGTTCTCGCCGCCGCGATTGATGACGTCCTTGATGCGGCCGGACACGATCAGGTGGCCGCAGGGCAGGCGGCGCACCAGATCGCCGCTGCGGTAGTAGCCATCCGGGGTGAAGGCGCGCGAATTGTGTTCGGGGGCACGGTAGTAGCCGCGCAGGGTGTAGGGGCCGCGGGTGAGCAGCTCGCCCTCCTCGCCGTCTTCGACGTCGTCGCCCTGCTCGTCCACCACGCGGACCTCGTCGGCGGGGGAGAGGGGGCGGCCCTGGGTGGTGCAGACCAGTTCGTCGGAGTCCTCGGCGCGGGTGTAGTTGAGCAGGCCCTCCGCCATGCCGAACACCTGTTGCAGCCGCACGCCCAGGGCGGGGACGACATCGCGGGCGTTCACCTCGGCCAGCTTCGCACCGCCGACCTGAAGCAGGCGCAGCGAGGACAGGTCGGCGTCCTCCCACTCCACTGCCGCGCACCAGAGCTGGGCCAGCGGCGGCACCACGGCGGTGACCGTGACGCGGTGGCGTTCGATGGCGGCGAAGGCGCTCTCCGGGCTGGGGTCGGTGACGAAGGCCATGGCGCCGCCGGTGGCCACCGTGCCGAGTACGCCGGGGCAGGCCAGCGGGAAGTTGTGGGCGACCGGGAGGGTCGCGAGATAGACGTCGTCCGGGCCGAGCTCGCAGACCTCGGCGCTGGCCTTCGCGTTGTAGGCGTAGTCGTCGTGGGTGCGGGCGATGAGCTTGGGCAGGCCGGTGGTGCCGCCGGAGACCAGCATGAGCGCGATATCGGAGGCGTCGACCTCGGGTAGCGAATCACCCTCGGCGGGAATCGAATTCAGGTCGGTGAACGGGCCGGGGTCGCCCAGCACCAGGACGTGCCGCAGGGCCGGGACGTGCGCGCTCACCTCGGCGGCGAGGGTGCGGTAGTCGAAGTCGGCGAGCCGGTCCGCCGTCACGTAGGCCACCGCGCCGGAAAGCCTGGTCAGATGCTCGATCTCGGCGCGCCGGTGGGCGGGCAGGGTGAGCACGGGGATGATCCCGGCGCGCAGCAGGCCGAACAGCACCGGAACGAACTCGGGGACATTGGGCAGCTGCAGGACGACCCGGTCGCCAGGCCGGATGCCCAGGGCGAGGAAGCCGTGCGCCATCCGGTCGGCCGCCAGATCGAGCGCCGCGTAGGAGGTCTCGGTGCCGCCCAGCAGCGCCGGTCGGTCGGGCCACTGCCGAGCCGCGTTGCGCAGGAGTTCGCCCAGCGGCCGGCCCGCCCAATATCCGGCCCGCCGGTACTGCTCGGCCAGGTCGTCGGGGAACGGGACGAAGCCGTCACGGTGGTCCGTGGCGGGTTTTGCGGTCGATGTCTCCGCGGATGCGGTCGATGTCACAGCTCTGACCTCTGGCTAGTAAGGGTGGCCTTGCATAGGTTAGGCAACCCTATCTCAATGGGTTACGCTGCTGTCGAACGACATCCGAATTCCGGATCGGCAGCGGCCATCCCCTCCCCTCGAACAAGGAGTACCAGCGGAAATGGAGTCACCCCAGGGGTCAGCGGCGAGCATCGCCCGGGACGAGATCCGTACCGCCGTCGCCGGCCACCTCGGCCTCGACCCGGTCGCCGTCCCCGACCACGCCGACCTCATCGAGCTCGGCCTCGACTCCATCCGCACCATGAAACTCGCGGGTTCCTGGCGCAAACGCGGCCTGGCCGTCAACTTCGCCCAACTCGCCGCCGAGCCCACCGTCGCCGCCTGGCACCGCCTCCTCGGCGGAGCGGAATCGAATGACCCGGCGGACGATGTCCTTGCGGCCGCGAGCGAGAAGGCGGATGACGGGAGTCCGTTCGGGCTGGCACCGATGCAGCACGCGTACTGGGTCGGGCGGGGCGAGGGCCAGGAGCTCGGGGCGGTCGCGGCGCATCTCTATGTCGAATTCGACGGGGCCGGGGTGGATCCGGAGCGGCTCCGGGCGGCGGTCGACGGGCTGGTGCGGCGGCATCCGATGTTGCGGACGCGGTTCCTGCCCGATGGGACCCAGCAGACGCTCGAGCGGCCGGGCCGGGAGGTCTGGAGTGTCACCGATCTTCGCGCGGCCGACGCCGAATCGGTGGAGCGGACGCTGGAGGCGTTGCGGGAGCGCCGGACTCATCAGCTGATGGCGGTGGAGGACGGCCAGGTCGTCGATATCGCGCTGACCTTGCTGCCGGACGGGCGCACCCGGCTGCACCTGGATGTGGACATGCTCGCGGCCGACGCCATGAGCTACCGGATCCTGGTGGCCGACCTGGCGCGGCTCTATCACGGCGAGCAGCTGCCGCCGCAGCACTACACGTTCCGGCAGTACCTGGCCGAACATGCCGGTCCCGCACCGGAACACGCCGCCGATCGCGAGTGGTGGCAGCGGCGGCTCGCGGATCTGCCGGGCGCGCCGGAACTGCCGGGCGCCGCCGAGGTCCAGGAGCAGGCGCGCACCGTGCGGTTGCATCGGTGGCTGTCGCCGGAGGCCAAGGCGCGGATGTTCGCGGCGGCGCATGCGCGGGGGATCACCCCGGCGATGGCGTTGGCGTCGGTGTTCGCCGAGACCATCGGCGGGTGGTCGGCGCAGCGGCGGTTCCTGCTGAATCTGCCGCTGTTCCATCGGGAGCCGGTGCATCCGCAGGTGGACGGGGTGGTGGGCGATTTCACCTCCTCGGTGTTGCTGGAGGTCGATGTGACCGAGCCGGCTACCGTCACCGACCGGGCCCGCGCCCTGCAGCGTGAATTGCATGCCGCCGGAGCGCATTCCGGCTACACCGGCCTCGGGGTGCTGCGCGATCTGGGCCGGCTGCGCGGCGAACCGGTGCTGGCCCCGATCGTCTACACCAGCGCCATCAATCTCGGCGAACTCTTCGCCGACCAGGTCACCGCCACCTTCGGCGAGCCGGTCTGGATCATCTCCCAGGGCCCGCAGGTGCTGCTCGATGCCCAGGTCACCGAGGTCCGCGGCGGCCTCCTGCTGAACTGGGACGTCCGCGCCGACGCCTTCCCGCCCGCCATGGTCGAGACCATGTTCACCCGCTACATCGACGCCGTCCTGCGCCTGGCGGGCAGCGACGAGCCGGACGTGGAAGTCCGCGACGCGGGGTGGGATGCCGAGGCGGCGGTGCGAATTCCGGTGGAGCAGGCGGTGGTTCGCGCCCGGGTCAATGCCACCGATGGTCCGGTGAGCGGGCGGGCACTGCACAGTGGGCTGTTCGAGTTCGCCGCCGCGAATCCGGATGCGCCCGCGGTCATCTGGGAGGACGACCGCGCGGACGCGTCCGACTCCCGGGCTCGAGTGCTGACCTATGGCGAGCTGGCCGGGCAGGCGCTCGCGGTGGCGGGTGCGTTGCGTGCGGCGGGGATGCGGCCGGGTGATGCGGTCGCGGTGCAGTTGCCGAAGGGGCCCGATCAGATCCTGGCCGGCGCGGGTGTGCTCGCGGCCGGCGGCGTGTATGTGCCGATCGGGTTCGATCAGCCCGCGGCGCGCCGGGACGAGATCGTGCGGATCGGTGCCGTGGTGGCGGCGGTGACGGCCGGGGCGGAGGTCACCGGGGTGCCGACGCTGGCACTGACCGAGGCGCGGCGGTATCCGGAACCGTTGGCCGAGGCCGTGATTCCGGATACGGAGGCCATCGCGTATGTGCTGTTCACGTCGGGGTCGACGGGGCAGCCGAAGGGCGTGGAGGTGCCGCATCGCGCGGCGATGAACACCATCGACGACCTCAACGAGCGGTTCGGAATCGGCGCTGACGATCGGGCGCTCGCCCTGTCGGCGCTGGAGTTCGACCTGTCCGTCTACGACATCTTCGGCCTGCTGAGTGCCGGGGGTGCGGTCGTCGCGCTGGATGAGGGACAGCGCGGCGAGCCGGGACGGTGGGCCGAAATGATTCGGCGGCATCGGGTTTCGGTGGTCAACTGTGTCCCCAGCCTGCTGGACATGCTGCTCGAGGCGGCCGCCGGGAAGCCTGTGGATAGCTTGCGCATGGTCATTCTCGGCGGCGACTGGGTGGATGTGGCGCTGCCCGGACGGCTGGCCGCGGTGGCCCCGGACTGCCGGTTCGCCGGATTGGGCGGGGCCACCGAGACCGCCATCCACTCCACCATCTGTGAAGTGGTGAATGCCGAAGTGCCGCAGGAGTGGTCGGCCGTCCCGTACGGCACTCCGCTCCGCAATGTGCGCTGCCGGGTGGTCGGGCCCTCGGGGCAGGACTGCCCGGACTGGGTCACCGGCGAGCTGTGGATCGGCGGGGCGGGCGTGGCCGCCGGGTATCGCGGCGACGCCGAGCGGACCGCCGACCGGTTCGTCACCCACGAGGGCCTGAACTGGTACCGCACCGGCGATCTCGCGCGCTACCTGCCGGACGGCTGCCTGGAGTTCCTGGGCCGCGCCGACCATCAGGTCAAGATCCGTGGGTATCGCGTGGAACTCGGCGAGGTGGAGAGCGCCCTGCGCGCCCTGCCGGGCGTGCGGCACGCCATCGCGGCGGTGATCGGCGCGGCCGCACCGAAACTCGCGGCGGTCGTGGTGGCGGGCGAGGGCGTCACCCTCGAGGTCCCGGCCCTGCTGGCGGCCGCCGCGGACCTGCTGCCCGCCTACATGATTCCGTCCCGGGTCGAACTGCCGGCCGAGCTGCCCTTCACCTCGAACGGCAAGCCGGACCGCAAGGCCATCGCGACCCTGCTGGCCGCGGGTGAGCGGGACGGCGAATTCGTCGCTCCCCGAACCGATATCGAGCACGCCGTGGCCGACATCGTCGCCACGGTGCTGGGCCGCGAGCGGGTCGGCGTGACCGACGACTTCTTCGCCCTCGGCGGCGATTCGGTACTGGCGACCGCGGTCGTCGCGCGCGTGCGGGATTGGCTGGATTCCCCGGACACCGTGGTCGCCGACTTCTTCGCGGCGCGCACGGTCGCGAGACTGGCCCGCCGCCTGCTGGATCGTGAGGAGCGGGCGGGCGCGGCCGGCCGGCTGGACGAGGTGGCCCGCCTCTACCTGGAGGTGGCCGCCATGTCCGACGACGAGGTCCTCGCCCTGTCCTGACCGCCGCCAGTACTGGATCCGACCCGGGAATCCGTCACCGCCGCTCTCGGTGACGGTGGTCTCGGTGTCCGTGGCGGTCACAATGTCCGATCAGCACCAGAACGTCGGATCAGCACCAGAACACCCAGCAAACCCGGGATTATCAGGGCGTCCATGGTCGCGGACGCTACCGCTCGAGCAGGTCGAAGGGCTCGACGGCGAGGCGGACACGACGCGCCGGAGCACCCTCGGCAGGCGTCGGCAAATTCCGAATCCGGGAGCGGTTCGCGCCGAGATCAGACGAGCACGCCGCCGCGCCCCTAGACTCGACCCCGTGAGTGGTTGGGACATCTCCGACATCCCCGATCAGGCGGGCCGGACGGTCATCGTGACCGGCGCCAACAGCGGGCTGGGCGCGGTCACCGCGCGTGCGCTCGCCGGCGCCGGGGCGCGCGTGATCATGGCGTGCCGCAATGAGGTCAAGGCGCGGGCCGTCGCCGACGAGATCGGCCCCAATGCCCAGGTGCGCCGGCTGGATCTGGCCGACCTGACCTCGATCCACGAGTTCGCCGACTCCGTCGACGGCGCCGACGTGCTGATCAACAATGCGGGCGTGATGGCGGTGCCGTTCAAGCGCACCGCCGACGGCTTCGAAATGCAGATCGGCACAAACCATCTCGGTCATTTCGCACTGACCGGGCTGCTGCTGGACAAGATTCGCGACCGGGTGGTCACGCTCTCCAGCGGCATGCACGCCATCGGCCGCATCGACCTCGAGGATCTCAACTGGGAGCGGCGCTCCTATCAGCGCTGGGCCGCCTACGGGCAGTCCAAGCTGGCCAATCTCATGTTCGCGCGCGAACTGCAGCGCCGCCTGACGGCCGCCGGATCCACCAAGGTGTCGGTGGCCGCGCATCCCGGCTACGCCGCCACCGAGCTGCAGGGGCACACCGAGTCGCTATACGACACGCTCATGTCCATCGGCAACCGGCTGTTCGCGCAGAGCGCCGAAATGGGCGCGCTGCCAACGCTGTTCGCCGCCACCTCGGAGGTCGATCCGGGTGGCTTCTACGGCCCGACCGGGCTGCGCGGCATGCGCGGCTACCCCGGGCCCAGCACCTCCACCGCCGCCTCCAAGGACGAGGTGATGGCGCGGCGGCTGTGGGAGCTGTCCGAGCAACTGACCAAGGTCACCTATCCGTTCGTTCGCCGCTGACCCGGAGGCCGGAGAACCGATGAGCATTCCATTCGACCGGCGGGATCAGCTCGACAAGATCCAGCAGGGACTGCTGCCGGGTGAACAGATCCTGGCCGTGTACGACGCCATCGGGGTGGGCACCGGATTCCTGGGGATCACCGACCGGCGGGTGGTCATCCAGGACAACTCGTTCGTCGGGAAGAAGATCGCCATCACGAGCATCCCGTACGCGCGGATCTCGAGCGTCAGCATCCTGACCAACAAGTCGTTCGCGGGACAGTTCTTCTCCTCCGGGCACATCGCCATCAGCACCGGGCACCACACCTACGAGGTGGAGTTCCGGGGCGACGAGAAGACCCGCCACGTGCACGATGTGATCCTGCACTACATCCTGCGCTGACCTGGTCCGTCCCAGTCTGTGAGATGTCGGTCCCATCAATGGTGTTCCACGCCACAGGCACGATTCGAGATCTCTGATACAGTCTCGGGCATGCAGCGTGTGTATTTCTGGTTTAGCCAGCCGGCCCCGGGTGGGTCGCGCGGCGTGAACCTGCGCTGACATCCTCCACCCCGAGCCGGACGAAAACAGACCGGCTCTAAGGGGTTTCGAACAACTCTCCGTGGGTCGGCCTGGGACAGGAAACCCACCCATGACTACCACCGCCGATCTCGAACGGCATGCAGATCTGGACGATCAGCGCACGCTCAGCGTGAGCCCGCTGCGTTCGCCCCGTGAGATCCGTGCCGCCCACCCGATCGACGACACCCTCGCCGACACCGTGCGCGCCGGCCGCAAGGCCACCGTCGACGTGCTCAACGGCTCCGACGACCGCCTGATGGTGATCGTCGGCCCGTGCTCGGTGCACGATCCCGACGCCGCCATGGACTACGCCCGCCGGCTCGCCGCCAAGGCCGCCGAGCTGGACGACCGGCTGCACGTGGTGATGCGCGTCTACTTCGAGAAGCCGCGTACCACGCTGGGCTGGAAGGGTCTCATCAACGACCCGCACCTGGACGGCAGCTTCGACATCAACACCGGCCTGGACCTGGGCCGTCGCCTGCTGGTCGACATCACCGCGCTGGGGCTGCCGGTGGCGTGCGAGTTCCTGGACCCGATCACCCCGCAGTACATCGCGGACCTGGTCGCCTACGGCGCGATCGGCGCGCGGACCGCGGCCAGCCAGGTGCACCGGCAGCTGTCCTCGGCGCTGTCCATGCCGGTCGGCATCAAGAACGGCACCGACGGCGACGTGCAGGTCGCGGTGGACGGCGTGCGCGCCGCGGCCGCCTCGCACGTCTTCCCCGGCACCGACCTGGACGGGCGTTCCGCGCTCATCCGCACCGCGGGCAACCCGGACTGCCACGTCATCCTGCGCGGCGGCAGCAACGGCCCCAACTTCGACGCCGCCTCCTGCGCGGAAGCCCTGCTGCGCCTGGAGAAGTCGTCGCTGCCGCAGCGGCTGGTCGTGGACGCCTCGCACGGCAACTCCAACAAGGACCACAACAAGCAGATCGACGTCGTCACCGATCTCGCCGAGCGCATCGCGGCGGGCGAGGACACCGTGGTCGGTCTCATGATGGAGTCCTTCATCGTGGCGGGCCGCCAGGACCTCACCCTCGGCCACCCGGAGGCGCTCACCTACGGGCAGTCCATCACCGACGCCTGCATCGACTGGGACACCACCGCGGCCCAGCTCGACCGGCTCGCCGACGCCGTCACCCGCCGCCGCGAGGCCCGCGGCTAGCCGGCCCGGCCATCTGACCAGCACCCGCTCGTTTCGAGTTCACCTCGCACGGAACGAGTCCGGCGTGCACACTGTGTTCGGCGCACACCCAGTCCGGCGGGTGTGCGCCGAACCTTTTCCGGGTGTGTCAGACACCCTCGGGCCAGTGCGGGCTGGGCGTCGCGGGGTCGTCGCGCAGGCGGCCCGCCACCCAGGTGTCGCGGCGGACGCCGCGCTGCAGCGAGCCGCCGCGCAGCAGTCCCTCGTAGTGGTAGCCGGCGCGGCGGGCCACCGCCGCGGAGGCGTGATTGCCGACGAAGGCACGCCACTCCAGCCGCTCGAAGGCCAGCCCGGCGGGATCCAGACCCGCCGCGGTGACCAGGAGCGCGGCCCGGGTCATCAGGCCCTCGCCGCGGGCGGCGGGGGTGAGCCAGAAGCCGATCTCGGCGGTGTCCTCGTCCCGGCGGCGATTGGGCAGGGTCAGGCCGATCATGCCGATCACCGGCCCGTCCGCGGCGCGGCGCAGCGCCCAGGTGGGGCTGCGGGTGGCCCAGCCCGGGCCGACGATGTCGTAGATGAACTTCTCGGCGTCGGCGCGGTGATAGGGGACCGGCATGGTGGTCCAGGCGCCGATGGACGGTTCCTGACACAGGGCCGTGATGGCGTCGATGTCGGAAACTGCGGGCGGCGACAGCCGGACCACGCCGTCGGAGAGGAATTCCGCGTCCATGCGGTCATGCTGTCACGGAAACGTGCGCGGGCACAGCGGGTTCTGGCCACCGGGGCGGTGCGGAGGCTGTCGGAGCCCGGCCGTAGGATCGATCCGATGGTTGCCGCTCTCCTTGCCGACTTGTTCGAAACGCATCGGCCGCATCTGCTCTCGGTGGCCTACCGGCTCACCGGCAGCGTCAGCGATGCCGAGGACGCGGTGCAGGAGAGCTGGCTGCGGCTCGCGGTGGCCCGCCAATCCGAGATCGAGGATCTGCGCGCCTGGCTCACCACCGTGGTCGGCCGCATCTGCCTGGACCGGCTGCGCAGCGCCGCGGTCCGGCGGGAAAAGTATGTGGGGCAATGGCTCCCGGAGCCGGTGGTCAGCGCGGTGACGCCCTCCAGCACCCCGGACCCGCTGGCGGCCGTGGTGCGCAAACAGGAATTCCGCTTCGCCGCCCTCGTGGTGCTGGACACACTGACCCCGCCGCAGCGCGTGGCATTCGTTCTGCACGACGGCTTCTCGGTGCCGTTCAGCGAAATCGCCGACATCCTGGGCATTTCCGTGGACTCCGCGCGGCAGCTGGCCACCCGGGCCCGCAAGGCGGTGGCGGCCGCGCCCGCCCCGGTCACCGACGACGAGCACAATGCCGCGGTGCAGCGACTGCTCGCCGCGCTGGGCAGCGGCGACGTCGACGCCATCGTGGCCGCGCTGCACCCGGACGTGCGTACCGTGGGCGACGGCGGCGGCGCCGTGTCCACCGCCATCAATGTGGTTGCGGGCGTGGACAAGAACGTCCGCCTCTGGCTGGGGCTGTCGCGCCGATTCGGGCTCTTCGACGCCGAGCACATCGGACCCGCCCGGCAGCTCGAACCGGTGCTGGTCAACGGGCAGTGGGGAATCCTCGCGCACGCGATCCCGGCCGAGAACGGGTCCGCCGGGAACCCGCAGCGCGTGTACGCCTTCACCGTGCGCGAGGGCCGGGTGTGGGGCGTCTACGACGTGGTGAACCCCGCCAAGCTGACGGGCATCCGGTTGCCACAGTGAACCGCGGCCCGTCGCTGTGAGGTAACTCACCGTCGCGGGCCGTTTTCGCCGATGGATTAGGCTCCGGACATGCCGCGCATTCCCACCGTCGCCCGACTGCAGCCCTTCGCGTCGACGATCTTCGCCGAGATGACCGAGCTCGCCGTGCGCCACGGCGCGGTCAACCTCGGTCAGGGTTTCCCGGACAGCGACGGCCCCGCGGGCATGCTCGAGGTGGCGCGGCAGGCCATCGCCGACGGGTTCAACCAGTACCCGCCCGGCCGCGGCGTGCCCGTCCTGCGGCAGGCCATCGCCGCCGACCGCGCCCGCCGCTACGGCACCCACTACGACCCGGACACCCAGGTGCTGGTCACCGTCGGCGCCACCGAGGCCATCGCGGCCACCGTGCTCGGACTGGTCGAACCCGGCGAGGATGTGGTGCTCATCGAGCCCTACTACGACTCCTACGCCGCCGCAATCGCGCTGGCCGGGGCGCGGCGCCGCACCGCGCGGCTGGTGCCCGACGGCGACGGCTTCGCCCTCGACCTGGACAGCCTGCGCGCCGCCATCACCCCGAAAACCCGGCTGCTGCTGCTGAATTCGCCGCACAACCCCACCGGGACCGTGCTCTCGCACGCCGACCTCACCGCGATCGCGGACATCGCCATCGAACACGACCTGTACGTCATGTCGGACGAGGCGTACGAGCACCTCTACTACGACGGGCACGAGCACATCAGCCTGTCCACCCTGCCCGGCATGTTCGAGCGCACCATCGTGATCTCCAGCGCCGCCAAGACATTCAGCGTCACCGGCTGGAAGATCGGCTGGGCCTGCGCGCCCGCGCCGCTGCTGGACGCGGTGCTCGCCGCCAAGCAGTTCCTCACCTTCGTCGGCGGCGGGCCGTTCCAGCCCGCGGTCGCGCACGCGCTGAACACCGAGCAGCGGTGGGTGGCCGCGCTGCGGGACACGCTGTCGGAGAAGCGACTTCGGCTCTCGGCGGCGCTCGCCGACGCCGGATTCGGGGTGAAGCGCAGTGACGGCACCTATTTCGTGTGCGCCGACATCACGCCGCTGGGCGCGAGCGACGCCTACGCCTTCTGCAAGGAGCTGCCCGAACGCCTCGGCGTGGCCGCGGTGCCGGTGAGCGTTTTCGCCGACGACCAGGCCGCCTGGAACCACCTGGTGCGCTTCACCTTCTGCAAGAAGGAGGAGACCATCGCCGAGGGTGTTCGCCGGCTGCGCGCGGGCCACACCGCCGACGTCGTCCGCTAGCGCCGGGCCTCGGAAAGCCGTCCGCACCCTCGGGAACCGGCGCCGCCGATCCGGCTGTGCCGGATGGCTCCGGGTTCGGGGTCCAGATGGTGGCGAGTGGACCGCGACAGCGGGTGGGTGGGGCTCGGAGAATTGGCCGGGTGATCGAGACGAGTGCGGTGCTGGGGGTGGCCGCGGCGGCGCTGGGGCTGGTGCTCACGCCGGGGCCGAACATGATGTATCTGGTGTCGCGGACCGTGTCGCAGGGGCGGCGGGCCGGGCTGGTGTCGCTGGCGGGGGTGGCGGTCGGGTTCGGGGTGTATCTGGCGGCGGCGACCGCGGGGATCACCGCGGTGTTCGCCATGGTGCCCGCGCTGTACCTGACCCTGAAGGTGGCGGGTGCGGTGTACCTGCTCCATCTGGCGTGGAAGACGTTCCGGCCCGGCGGGGTTTCGCTGTTCACGCCGACGGAACTGCCCGCGGATCCGACGCGGCGACTCTTCACCATGGGTCTCGTCACCAATCTGCTGAATCCGAAGATCGCCATCCTGTACATGGCGCTCATCCCGCAGTTCGTGGTGCCGGCGCACGGGCGGGTGTGGCTGCAGAGCCTCTGCCTGGGCGCGGTGCAGATCAGCATCGCCATCACCGTGAACGGGTTGATCGTGCTCAGCGCGGGCGCCATCTCGACCTTCCTGGCGCGGCGGCCGCTCTGGCTGCGGGCCCAGCGGTTCGTCACCGGCTCGGTGCTCGGCGCCATGGCCGCGCTGGTGCTGTCGGACCGCACCCGCCCGCTTCCGGCCTGACCGGATCACGGTCGCCGCTGCGGTGGCCCGCCGCGAATTCCCGCGGCGGGCAACGTCTCACGCGCGCAGGCTGCCGGGGTAGAGGAACTCGTCGGCGGGACGGTCGGTGCGGTCGAGCCAGGCGGTGAAGAAGCCGTTCAGATCGCGGGGTGTGCGGGTCTGCATGAACGCGCGGAACTCGGGCATGGACGCATTGCCGTACTTGTGTCCCATGACGAAGTCGCGGACCGCCGGGAAGAAGGCGTCATCACCCATGGTGCGGCGCAGCGCGTGCAGGAACAGCGGCCCGCGATAGTAGACCGAGGTGAATTCGCTGCCCTTGCCGGGGTTCTGGAGCGGGATCTCCCAGAACTTCGGATCGTCATGGTATTTCGCGATGGTCTCCCGGTACTCGGCGTCGACGTCCTTGCCGTCCTTGCGTTCCGGCCACAGGTAGTCGGCGGTGTAGCTGGCGAAGCACTCGTTCAGGCAGACGTCCGACCACTGCTTCACCGACATGGAGTCGCCCCACCACTGATGGGTGATCTCGTGCACCACGGTGTCCAGATCGGTCCAGGGCGCGTAGATGGGGCGCGTCTGGGTCTCCAGCGAGAACTGCAGATCGGTGTCGACGTAGATGCCGCCCCCGGTGTCGAACGGGTACGGCCCGTACAGCTGCTCCTGGAAGTCCAGGATCTCCGGCAGCCGCGACTCCACCTCCTTGGCCTTCAACGCGTCCGGCGCGAACGCGCTCAGCAGTGGAGTTCCATTGGCGCGCCGCTGTTCCAGGAACTGGAACCGGTCGATGGCGATGGTGGTCAGGTAGCCGACCACCGGCTGGCGCATCTCCCAGGAGACGGTGCGGTCCGCGCCCTGCACGGTGTCGGACACCTTGTCGCCGTTGGACATCACCTCCCACTCCTGCGGCACGGTGGCGTGCAGCGTGAAAGTCGCCTTGTCCAAGGGCGTGTCGTTGAGCGGGTACCAGGCGCTCGCCGAATGCGGTTCGCCCGCAACGAAAGCCCCGCCGCTGGGCGAGAACCACCACCCGTCGCCATCGGTGCTGGTTGCCGCGCCCGCATACTGCACCTGCACGGTGAACGGCAGGCCGGGCAGCAGCGGGATCAGCGGCGTCACGACCAGTTCGTGCTCATCGGTGCGGTCGAACCAGGCCGGCAGCCCGTTGACCGACACCTTGGAGATCTCCGGCCCGCTGTAATCCAGGTTGAACGTGCGCAGCGCCTGCGTGGCCACCGCGTCGATCCGGGTCGACCCGGTCAGCTGATGAGACGGCGGATCGTAGGAGATGGTGACGTCGTAATGGTCGGCGTGATAGCCGCCATTGCCGTCCATCGGATAGTAGGGATCGCCCAGCCCGGGCGAGCCGACGAGCGGGTCGCCCGAATCCGCCTGCGCGGGAGCCGCATTCGCGCCCGCCAGCAGTACCGCCCCCACCGCGAGGTACCGCCAGTTCCGCCTCATGCGCTGCACCGACCCCTTTCCGTGATCGACCGCCGACCAGCCCGATGCTAATCGGCGCACCCCTCAGTTACCGCTGCCCGACACGGCGACGCTCGCGCCCAGTCCGATGATCATCACGCCACCCGCGCCGCCGATCACCTCCAGCCGCTTGGGCGACCGGGCGAACCAGTTCCGCGCGGTACCCGCCAGCAGGGCGTAGACCGAGTCCGAGATCAACGCGACCACCAGGAACAACCCGCCCAGGATCAGCATCTGGACCGGGACCGCGCCCGCCTTCGGCGCCACGAACTGCGGCAGTACCGCGGAGAAGAAGATGATGGCCTTCGGATTGGTCAGCCCGACCAGCGCCGCCTGGCGCAGCACCCGGCCGTTCTCCATGGGTTCGGCCTTCGCCTCGAAGGCCTCGCGCAGTGAACGCCGTTCCCGGACGGCCTGGATGCCCAGGTAGATCAGGTACAGCGCGCCGGCCAGCTTCACGATCGAGAGCGCGATGGCCGAGGCGGCGAGAATGGCGCCCAGCCCGGCGGCCACCAGGCCCAGGACCACCATGACGCCGGCCGAATGGCCCAGCACCGACAGCAGAGCCGCGCGCCGCCCGTAGGTCAGCGCCCGGCCGATCACGAAAAGCACACCGGGACCGGGGATTATGACAATGACAATGGATGCGACGAGAAACGCCAGCATATTCGCGGCGGGAATCATCCGATCATTCTATTTTCGGCGGGCGCGCCTGTCGCCCTTATTGTTGCCTGTCGCCCGGATTGTTCAGCCGCGCAGTTCTTCCGGCAGCTGCTGCGGGTCCAGCAGCAGGCGTTTGGCGTCCGCGCCACGCACCTTGGTGGCCAGGTCCAGATTGTCGGTGAGCAGCTTCCACTCCGCCTCGTTGATGGCCCCGCGGGCGCGCTCGATGATGTTCAGGTCCCGGGTGCCCCAGGCAATGGGCATGGCGCTCACCGACTGCCACAGATCCCCGACCGGGCCGGGCGCGCGGTCCACCCGCACGGTCACCGCGGGCACGCGCTCCCCGGCGCGGGCCCGATGCCCGGGTAGTGAGCGGACCGTGCGGGTCACCAGCGCGTAGCGCGGGCCCGCGGTATTCGGCTTGGCCAGATCGACCAGGGCCAGCAGGGTGGCCCCGTTCCCGTGGGTCTCCGACACCACCGCGGGCACCAGATCGCCGGCGGCGTACAGCTTGTCCACCCGGCCACGATGCGGCGTCCAGTACCCGATGAACAGCGCGGTCACTGCGGCGAGCAGGAACGCCACCGCCAGCAGCCAGGACCAGGGGTGGTTCACCCAGATCAGGAATGCCGTGCCCAGTCCCAGCCCGATGGCCGCGCTGTACGCCCAGATGCGAAGCCGCCGCAGGTACGCGACGACCTCGTTGACCGCCCGGGCATGGGCGCGATCCACCGCGAATTCGAAGCGCCGCACGTGCGTCCCTCCCGCCTTATGGAGGCTCTTCCTCCACTTATCCTATCGTCGGCCCCAGCAGGTCGTCCGCATCGGTGATGCGATAGGCATACCCCTGCTCCGCCAGGAAACGCTGCCGGTGCGCGGCATACTCGGCGTCCAGCGTGTCACGTGCGACCACGGAATAGAAGTGAGCTTGGCCGCCATCGTGTTTGGGGCGCAACAGCCGCCCGAGCCGCTGCGCCTCCTCCTGCCGCGACCCGAACGTGCCCGAAACCTGCACCGCCACAGAGGCTTCCGGTAGATCGATGGAGAAATTGGCCACCTTCGACACCACCAGCACCGGGATCTCGCCGCGGCGGAAGGCGTCGAAGAGCTCCTCGCGCTCCCTGGTGCGGGTGGAACCCTGGATGACCGGGGCGTTCAGATGCTCGCCCAGCTCGTCCAGCTGATCCAGGTAGGCCCCGATCACCAGGCTCGGCGCGTCCTGGTGCCGGGCCAGAATCGACTCCACCACCGGCAGTTTGGTGCGCGCGGTCGAGCACAGCTTGTAGCGCTCCTCCGGCTCGGCGGTCGCGTAGGACATGCGCTCGGCGTCGGTCAGGGTGACCCGCACCTCGATGCATTCCGCGGGCGCGATCCAGCCCTGCGACTCGATGTCCTTCCACGGCGCGTCGTAGCGCTTGGGGCCGATCAGCGAGAACACATCGCCCTCGCGGCCGTCCTCGCGGACCAGGGTGGCGGTCAGCCCGAGCCGGCGGCGCGACTGCAGGTCGGCGGTCATACGGAAGACCGGGGCGGGCAGCAGGTGCACCTCGTCGTAGATGACCAGGCCCCAGTCCCGGCTGTCGAAGAGCTCGAGATGCCGGTACTCGCCCTTGGTCTTGCGGGTGACGACCTGGTACGTGGCAATGGTGACCGGGCGGATCTCCTTGCGCTCACCGGAGTATTCGCCGATCTCGTCCTCGGTCAGCGAGGTGCGGGCCAGCAGTTCGCGCCGCCACTGCCGCCCGGCCACGGTATTGGTGACCAGGATCAGCGTGGTGGCCTTGGCCTTGGCCATGGCCGCCGCGCCCACCATGGTCTTGCCCGCGCCACAGGGCAGCACGACCACGCCGGACCCGCCCGCCCAGAAGGAGTCCGCGGCCATTTCCTGGTAGTCGCGCAGATGCCAGTCGCTGGACTCGTAGTCCAGGTTGATCTCGTGGGCCTCGCCGTCCACGTATCCGGCGAGATCCTCGGCGGGCCAGCCGATCTTGAGCAGCATCTGCTTGATGCGCCCGCGCTCGGACGGATGCACGACCACCGTGTCGTCGTCGAGGCGCTCGCCCAGCATGGGCTGAATCTTCTTGTGCCGCAGCACTTCTTCCAGCACCGCGCGATCCAGGCTGACCAGCACCAGCCCGTGCGCGGGATGCTTGACCAGCTGCAGCCGCCCGTAGCGGGCCATGGTGTCGACGATGTCCACCAGCAGTGGCTGCGGCACTGCGTACCGGCTGTGGCTGACCAGTGCGTCCACCACCTGCTCGGCGTCGTGCCCGGCCGCGCGGGCGTTCCACAGCGCGAGCGGTGTCACCCGATAGGTGTGCACATGCTCGGGCGCACGCTCCAGTTCCGCGAACGGCGCGATGGCCTGCCGCGCCGCATCGGCCGACTCGTGGTCGACCTCCAGCAGCAGCGTCTTGTCGCTCTGCACGATGAGTGGACCGTCGGTCACGACACCTCCTGGCTTTGTCCGAGCCCGAATGGGCCTGGTCCATTCTCCAGGAAGTCACCGACAATGCCACGTGACCTGCGTCCTTTTCGCTCATGGCGCACGTGACCGGCCCGGAAGCGGCCGATCGATCTCGCGAAAACGGTCAAGACCCGAGTTTCGGTGGCTACGATCACTCCAACTTGGACGGATGTCCATTTGGACGATTGACCTGAAAGAACTGAACAGCGATGCCGATACACAGCACCACCACGGCCCGGATCGGGCGCGGGCGCGCCGGACGCTGGATCCGCGGACTGCTCACCGCGGCACTGGCGGGTGCGCTGATCGCGCCCGCCGCCGTCGCCCAGGCCGCGCCCGCGGGCTCCGCGCTCGCGCGGCTCCACACCGACGGCGTGCGGTTCGTCGACGACAGCGGCCGCGTCGTCCTGCTGCACGGCGTCAACAATGTCGACAAGGAGCCGCCCTTCCTCGAACCCGGCGACGGCCTCACCGTCACCGCCGACGATGCGGCGCTGCTCGCGCGGCACGGCTTCGATACCGTGCGGCTCGGCGTCTCCTTCGACGCGCTCATGCCGACCAAGGGCGTGGTCGACACCGCCTACCTCGATCGCGTCGCCGGCGTGGTGGACACGTTGGCGCAGTACGGGATTCACACCCTGCTCGACAACCACCAGGACGGACTCTCGAACATCTGGGGCGGCAACGGCTTTCCCGAATGGGCCATCCACGCGCGGCCCAACGGCCTGGAGCCCAATATCGGCTTCCCGTTCTACTACCTGATGCCCAGCATGAACTCCGGTTGGGACGAGGTCTGGAACAACACCTACGGAGTGCTCGACTACCTGGGTGACGCGCTCGGGGCGCTCGCAGCGCGGGTGAGCGGGCACCCGGGCGCGCTCGGCATCGAATTGCTGAACGAGCCGTGGCCGGGTTCGGCCTTCCTGTCCTGTTTCCCGAACGGTTGTCCGGGCTTCGACGTCAAATACCAGGCGGCCATGCAGAAGCTGACCGATGCCGTGCGCGGCCGCAACGGCGACCTCATGGTGCTGTGGGAACCCAATGTCACCTGGAACGAGACCATGCCCACCAATCTGGGCAAGAATCCGCCGATCAGCGCGCCCGACATCGCCTTCGCGCCACACGACTACTGCATCCCGAGTCAGCTCGCCATCTATTCGGGGCTGCCCACCTTCCTGCGCGGTCTGTGCCCGGTGCAGCAGGCCAAGACCTGGAGCAATATCGACGCCTTCACCGCCCGCACCCAGTTGCCCACCCTGGTCACCGAATTCGGCGACGGCGACGCGTCCGTGCTGAGCAATACCCTCAGCCGCGCCGACGAGCGCTTCGTCAGCTGGCAGTACTGGACCTACACCTCGCGCTTCGGCGCGGGCGGGCCGAAGCCGGACCCGTTCCTCGGGGATGTCGGCAAGCAGCTGGTGCGGACCTATCCGCAGGCCACCGCGGGCACGCCGGGGCGGATGATCTTCGATCCCGACACCGGTGACTTCGCCTACCGGTACACCCCGCGCCCGGCGAGTGAGCCGACCGAGATCTATGTGTCGGATGTGCACTATCCGGACGGGTACGCGGTACGGGTCGACGGCGGCCATGTCACCTCCGCGGCGGGTGCCCGGGTGGTGACGGTGGAGGCGGACGCGTCGACGCCGGTGACCGTCTATGTCAACCGGCCGGGGTCGAAGGGTGCGACCGTGCCCAGCGGTCCGATCGGGACGGGTTCGGCGGACAGCGGTTCGGCGAGCGGCTCGGCCGACAGTGGTTCCGCGAGTGGCTCGGCGGGCACCGGATCGGGGACCGGTTCGGCACGCTGATGCGCGAAACCCGTTGATGTGCTTATGTAACGAGTCGAGGGTGGGGAGCGACACAGGGCGCAGGGACAATGTTGGACCTGCGCCCAGTTTGATCCGATCGAGAGGTATAGACCGTGAACGCCTTCAGCCTGCAATTGCTCAGTGCCCTCCCGACCATCCTCGTGAACCTCTCGTGGCTGGGCATGCGCGGGCTGTCCATGCTGCACTGAGAAATTCATGCGATTCTGATATAACCCCCATGTCGGATGCGCTCGCAGGCGGCACACAGGTATTCTCACCGCGTTCACAGCCGTGAATTGTTCGGTGAGAAAGGTTTTCGCTAGTGAAGTTCGCAGGAACGAGGACGCTGGTGCGCCTCGTACTCGCCCTCGTGGCGGTGGCCGTGGCCGTGCTGGCCGTTTCCGGCTGTTCGATGCTCCAGGACGCCAGCAAGTCCGACACCGCCAAGTCCAAGGTGGGCGACTGCATCAACGTCATCGAAGGCTCGGCCACCGACTCGAAGACGGCGCCCGTCGACTGCTCCGACCAGAAGGCGGTGTACAAGGTCGCGGCGGTCTACGACAAGAAGACCGACTGCAAGGAGGAGGAGACCTCCTACGAGGAGACCCTCAATGGCGGCACCACCGCGTTCCTGTGCCTGAGCCCGAACTTCAAGGAGGGTGCCTGCTACAACGAGAGCCCGTCCACCGGCTACAGGTACGTGGCGTGCACGGCCCCCGAGGCGTCCTTCAAGGTGCTCAAGCGGATCGAAGGCCAGGACGACGAATTCGCCTGTGACGCCAACACCGCCACCAGCTTCCGCATCGTTCACGACCCGAAGACCACGTTCTGCCTGGGCAGCCCGAAGGGGTAGCCCGGCACTCGGGACTTGCGGCCCGGTACGCGGACGACATGACGAATGTCGTTCGGGTACCGGGCTTTTCCTGTTCCAGGGCGACCGAGGCCGCTATTCGACCAGGGCGACCGACGCGATGCGGTGCAGCGTGAAGTGGCGGACGGCGCCGGTGACCGGATCCCGGGCATCGAGCTGGCCGCCGCCGACCTTGAGGGGTTCGACCACGCGCTGGGTGGCGACGCCCTGGGCGTCCACGTAACCGATGTGGACGGGGCGGCGGGTGCGGGCGGCCAGCTGCAGCAGGTTGAGGGTGGCGGCGGTGCTGGTGCGGGAGCCGTCGGAGCGCACCGCCTGGCCGGGGCGGACATTGGCGGCGCGTTCGCCCGCGCGGAGTTCGGCGACCAGGGATTCGAGCTGTTCGGTGCTCGGCGGGCTGGGCCGCCAGTTCGGGCGCTGCTGGCCCCGCGTGGACAGGCGGGCCCCGCGGGGTCGCAGGTCGACGATGGCGCCGGACGAATCCTCGCCCGCCGGGCTGAAACCGGCGGCGCGCAGCCGCTCCAGCACCTCGCCCAGCGGCGCCTGCGAGATGGCGACGGTCGGGGCCACGGCGCGCAGCGCGAGTTGGCCGGCCACGGGCGCGGCCAGCACCTCCGCCAGCAGCGTCGGGTCCTCACTGCGCAGGAAGCTCTGCGCCATGCCCGCGCGCAGGCGTCCGTGGCGGCGGGCCACATCGTCGATGAGATAGGTCAGTGACTGGGGGACCGGGGTGCGGGAGTGCATGGTGAACAGGTTGTGCAGTTCCGCGGCCGTCGCGCCCGCGTCCAGCGCCCGGCGCACCGAGGTCTCGCTGATGCGGTAAACCGTTGCGGCGCCCGCGGATTCGACATCGGCGACCATGGCGACCCGGTCCTGGAGTTCCGGGGTGAGCGGACCGGGCGCGATGACCGTCAGATCCGCCTGCACCAGGACGTGGTCCACCGGCTCCGGCAGCGCGATCGCCATCTCCGATTCGGCGTCCTCGGGACTGCCGTGCAGCAGGGTCCAGCCCGCCGAGCTGAGGGCCCCGCGCGCCACCAGCCCGAGCGCCTCGGCCTCGGCCAGCGTGTTCGCCACCGCCTCCAGCCGGTAGTGCCGGCGCCGGCGCGGTTGCCGCCAGGCCAGGATCCGGCCCAGGTCGGCGGCGGAGACCTCGGTGCCGGGCGGGAATTCGGCCAGCGCGCCCAGCACGGCGTGCCGGTCGCGGACGGCGTGCACATACCGCAGCTCCGCCGACAGCGCGGCCAGGGGCTTGTCATTGGCGTCGCGCAGCCCGATCATCCACGGGAACCGGTCCAGGTCCAGCCAGGCCTGCGCCAGCACCGTCCAGCGCCGCGGCGGCACCACCGCGAGCCAGGCGTCGGCGGTGGTGGTGGGCGCCCAGTAGTCCTCGGCCCCGTCGTCGGGCGCGGGCTCGGGACTGCCCTTGTCGATCAGCCGGGCCGCGGTGAGGACCTCGGCCAGCAGACCGACCCGGTTCTCCTCGATGCCGGTCTGCTTGGCGACGCGGCGCAGCTCCCGGACACCGAGACCGCCGGAGCGCAGCACCGGGGCGGGCGACCCACCCAGCGCGTCGAGCACGGCCGCACTGTGCCGCAGCAGTTCTCCCACCTCGCCCGCGGCCACCGCATTGATGTCGGCGGGGGCGTGTTTGGTCGAATCCGGGTGTGGCGGCACCAGCGCATGCGGATCACTGACCGGCTCGTTGCGCAGCACCTGCCCGACCGAGACCGGCAGCTCCACGGTCTCCTCGTCGATCCAGTTCAGCAGCCGGTGTGCCAGCAGCCGCTGCACCGGGCGCTCGGAGGGGGTGCCGGGCGCGGCATCGCGGGTGCGTCCGCGATGGCCGGTGCCGGCCAGCTTCTCCAGCAGAGCCCGCTCCTGCGGGGTGGACGCGGCCAGGGCCGCGGTGATCTCGGGTTCGGTGAGCGCGTCCGGCAGTTCGGTGGTGCTGCCCAGCGGCCACGGCAGCGCCTCCTGGGCGGCGGGGGTGACGCGCAGGGCGGTATCCGGGCCCCAGACGAGGGCGCGGGCGCGCAACTTCTGCAGCGCGGCATTGACGGTGGCCGCCGGAACCCGGTCCGACAGCAGCTTGCGCAGGGTCTTGGCGGGCAGCGGCACGCCGCGGCCACCGTCTCCGGCGCCTTGCACCACCAGGGTTTCGATGACGGCGAAATCGAGGGTGTCCAGCTCGTCGCCCGCGCGCAGCACCGAGGCGCGCTGTTCGGTCCGCGCGGCCAGCACGGCCATCGAACCGGGCAGGGGGACGGCCAGATCGGGCCGCAACTGCAGCAGCGTCACGAGATCAGCGTCGCTGCGCTTGGAAAGCCATTCGGCCAGAGTCATATCCGCGCGGGCGGCGGATTTCGCGGACTTGGCGGGGCTGGCGGCCGCGTCGGCGGTCGTGGCTGAGGTGGGGAGGTCGGTCACTTCACCCGATCCATCGGGCAGCCGGCATGTCGGGCAATGCGCGGACGAGGTTCATCGGGCACGGTGCGGACGCGGTTCAGCGGCCGCCGCGGCGACCAGGCGGTAGGTGGGGCTGTTGGCACTGTGCCCGCCCCGCGGGCCTGGGGTCGTATGCGCGGCGGCCGCCCGGGAACGAGCGCCGTTAACCGCATGGTTGTCGGTCGTACGTCGGATCAGCGGTTGACGATGGTGTGCGGGTGCACGTAGGGCAGCTGATCGGCCGGCAGCGGGAACTCGGTGTCCTCGCCGTAGGGGGACAGGCCACCGGAGCGGGTCGAGGAGAGTTCGGTGACCGCGTGATCGCCATTGGCCATGTCCGGCCAGCCATTGTCGACATAGGGTTTGTTCGATTTGTTCACCACGCGCTCATTCTGGCATGCGGCCATCGGGACCGCCCCCTCCGGCACCCCGAAGTTTGCCCCCGCCACGGCGTTCCGCCGGCAACCCCGGAAATCGCGAATGCCCCGCATCGGCATTGATGCGGGGCATTCCGAAGAGGGAACGGGTGCTACTGCGGCAGCAGGCCCTTGTTCGCCTCGAAGAAGTTCACGATGCCGGGGTCCAGCTTGGTGCCGTTGGCCTTGGTGGCATTGAGGAAATCCAGTGCGGGCTGCGGGATCTGGACGCCCTGCGACTGGGCGACCGCGATGGCGCGGTCCACGGCCTGGAAGACTTCCTGGGTGCCGTCGCTGCCGGCGCCGGGGCCCGCCTGCTGCGGGTTCCACTGCGGGGTGTCCGAGGTCGCGGGCGCGGGGGCGGTACGCGGCGTGGATCCGCTGGTCAGGCCGAGGCTCGAGGAGCAGGAGGGCCAGGCGCCCCAGCCCTGCGTGGCGAGCACCTTCTCGGCGACCGCGATCTGCTGCTCGCGGGTGGCCTGGTTGGCGGTGGCGGCGTATTCGCCGCCACCCGCTGCGTTCCAGGTGCCGGGCGAGAACTGCAGCCCACCCTGGAAACCGTTGCCGGTGTTGATGCCCCAGTTGCCGCCGGCTTCGCACTGTGCGAGGCGATCCCAGTCGGAGTCGGGTGCCGCGCTGGCGTTACCCGCCATGGCCACTCCGGCGCCGCCGAGAGCGATGCCCGTCAGGGCAACCTTGGCGACAGTGCGGCCGGTGTTGGTCGGCTTGCGATGGCGTCCACTCATTTTCGGGTCTTTCCTCTCGTACGCGCCTGCGAGGCCGACTACCGGGGTCGAACTGAGAGGTCGTCCGGCCCGGCGCACTGGATGTGCGCTGTTCCTCGTCTTCGCCCCTTTTCTCCAGTTGGGGGTCCGGTACCCGCGGGGCGAAGTTCGGTGCGGCGGGCCGGTGGCGCCGGGCTGACCCGGCGAGGAAGACACTACGACGACCGCCGCCAAAAATCACCATTTGGTAACCGACGTGTCTGTCCGGGTCACTAACCGGCGCAAGAGGTTCCGGATGGCTTCTGTGCAGGTGGTCACGGCGAGTCCCCGCCGATAGGGGTCTGTCACCGCTCTGTGACCTCCTCGTTATGTGACGAAGATCACACGCATGCCCGGGTAACGAACTGGGCAATCTCCGTGTCGTCGCCCGCGTGTCGGCCGAGTCCCGATCCTGACCCGGACGGTCAGCGGGACCGGCGGCCCGACCAGAGCGCGTAGACCACCGAGAGCAGGAAACCCAGCGGCGCGCACATGGCGAGCAGATACAGCCACAGACCCGGCTTCGCATCGGTCAGCAGATGCACGCCGAAGATCGCGAACACCGCCAGCAATCCAATCGCGAACAGGCCCAAGGCGATATACAGCAGCCAGCTCGCGGAACCGCGAGGGGCCTGCTTGGAAGAAGTGTCGGACACCTCTGAACCGTAAAACTGATGTGCTTGCGCTATTCGCACCGGGGTAGACTCAGTGTCAGTCGCGTCCTGCATAGCTGTGTGGGGCGCGTTCTTTTCGCAAACGGAAAGGTCGCCGGCTCATGCGTCCGGCGACCACGAATGTGCCCGGCTGCCCGGGCTTGAATGACGAACGGGTGAGCGCAGTGCCGACCGGCAAGGTGAAGTGGTACGACGTCGAAAAGGGCTTCGGCTTCCTTTCCCAGGATGAGGGCGAGGACGTCTATGTTCGATCGTCGGCGCTGCCCGATGGCGTGGAGGCCCTCAAACCGGGCCAGCGCGTGGAATTCGGAATGGCGGCGGGTCGCCGTGGCCCGCAGGCGCTTTCGCTGAAGCTGCTGGAGACCCCGTCCCTGCGCGAGGAGCGCGGCGGCCGTGGCGAGCGCGGCGACCGTCGCGGCGGCGGGCGCAATGACGCCCCCATCAATCGCAAGAGCCCCGACGAGCTGCACGGCCTCATCGAGGACATGATCACGCTGCTGGAGACCAAGGTGCAGCCGGATCTGCGCCGCGGCAAGTACCCCGACCGCAAGACCGCCCAGCGCATCGCCGAAGTGGTGCGCGGCGTGGCGCGGGAGCTCGACCACTAGGTCGCGACGAGAAGCCAACGGGCCCCGGTGATTCCATCACCGGGGCCCGTTCCGTTGTTGCGGCAGGCGGGATCTCAGCTGAAGAGCGCGGGATCGAATGCGGGGGTGTGCAGCGCCCAGATCCCGCGGGAGATGACACCCTCGTTACCGTTCTCGTCACGGGCGGGTATCGGCAGGTGCAATTCCATGATGGCCAGGCGCACGTGCTCGGTCGGCGGGGTCTTGATGGTCAGGGTGAGCGGCTTGTCATATTTGGGATCCTTATCCCGCTCCGGCTTGCCCGACAGCCGCCAGGGCTGTTTGTAGGTCAGGACCTCCGCGTCGGCCTTGTTGTTCGGCAGGCGGTAGCCGATCAGCAGCTCCCACGGCGCGTCGGCGACCTCCTTGGGCAGCGAGATCTGCACCGTCGAGCCCGGGGGCACATCGAGATCGGAGACGGACTGGGTGGAATTGCACTTGCCGATCGCCAGCCGGTCCTTCGACACCTCGAGGTCGCAGTACAGGAACGGATTCACCGACACCGACTTCCCGTGCGCGTACGCGGTGATCTGCGGATCCGGCTTGGTGGTGTGGCGGGCGATGACGACGATCGCGGCGAAATAGGCCACTGCCACCACGACTAGAACCGCCAGCAGAGCGATGATCGTGCGGGCTTTGGGTTGGTTCACCGGGGCTTCCTGTCCGTCACTGGGTGGGTTCCCCCGCGCCGTGCGCGGCGGGGATCTCCTGCTTGGCGTGCTGAGGTCGGTTACCGCCCAAACCGGGCAGCAGCGAATGACCACGGTAGCTGACCACGGTTTGGATCAAGCCCAGCGCCATCACCGACGCGACCACGGTGAAGCCGATCCACCAGGTCGTCGGCAACAGGACACCCAGGGCGCCGCCGAACACCCAGGCCAGCTGCAGCACGGTCTCAGAGCGGCCGAAGCCGGAGGCGATGGACTCGATGGGGAGATCGTCCTGGATGGAGGCGTCGAGGGACACCTTCGCCAATGCGCTGGTCCCGGCCGCGATCAGGGTCGCCACGGCTGCGCCCAGCAGGTTGCCCATCACGGCCGCCGCCACCGCGGCGGCGACACAGGCGATGGCGCAACTCAACACGATCAATTGCGGGCGGCCCAGTTTCATGCGGGCGCCGGTCGCGTTGCCGGTGAAATTGCCGATCGCCGCGGCCGCGCCGATGACGCCCAGCATGGCCAGCTGCTGGACCGGCCGATGCTCGGTGGCCTTGGCCACGAAGGCCGGATAGAAGAAGAGGAACCCGGTCAGCAGGCGCACGGTGCTGTTGCCCCACAGGCCGGTCACCACCGAACGGCCAAGGGGCTGGCGACGTTTGCTCGGCTGCACCCGGTCGGCCTGGCTCGGATCGAGCACCTCGGTGCGGGAGTCGCCGCCGTGATAGCCGATGGTGGCCGGGACCTCGCCCTCGGTGACCTCCACCCAGGAGGGAATACGCAGGCTCAGGAACGCGCCCGCCGCCGCCAGTCCGGCCGCGAACAGCAGTGCGCCCGTGGAACCCCCGACCTTGGCGATCAGGGCTGCCACGCCGCCCGCGCCCAGCGTGCCGCCGACCAGGCCGAACACGGTGAGCCGGGAATTGGTGCGCACCAGGTCGATTCCAGGTGGCAGTACACGCGGGGTGACCGCGGACTTGAGCACCGAGAATGACTTGCTGAGGATCAGCATGCACAGGGCCAGCGGGTACAGCGCCCAGTTGTCGATATTGAAGATGAGTAGCCCGGCGATCAGCACACGCAGCGCGAACGAGCCCGCCAATGCCAACCGGCGGCCGCGTTGCAGCCGGTCCAGCATTGGGCCGATGACCGGTGCGATCACCGCGAACGGAGCGATGGTGATCAGCAGGTACAGCGCCACTTTGGTTTTGGATTCCGCCGTGGCACTGGCGAAGAAGAGCGTATTGGCCAGCGCCACCGCGATCGCCGCGTCGGTCGCGAAGTTGGCCATGGTGGCGTAGATGAGCGCGGTGAGACCCGACTCCTCAGCCCCGTCGGCCTTGGCGGCGCGCTGGAAGGTCGCGAAACCGCTCTGCGTCAACTCGATGCTGCGGCGTGCGGCGACCCGGGTGACGGTCAGTTTGCGGGGCGGCTTGTACAGCCCGCTGCTGTCCTGGGCATCGGGGTCGGCTTCGTGTGAAAACGATTGCGTGTGAGCCGTTTCCGGGTGCGGCGGTTCGGTGTGCGCGTGCCGCGTGTTGTCGGGGCGCGTCGGATAACCCTGATCGCGGTGTGCGGGCGAAGCGGATTCCGGCTCGGGTGATCGGGACGCGGACTCCGGGTCGTAGCGCACCCGCCGTGTGGTGCCGAAGTCGTGCGGCTGCTCCCACGCTTCCGGCTCGCTCGCAGTTCCCTTGGGCGACTGGGTTTCGTACGGCCGGGTCGGCGGGTTGTCCTTTGCCCTGTCATGCGTTTCGGCCTTGTCGTGGCGGCGGCGCGCCCAGCGTGACGTACGGCCCTCCGGTTCGCCACCTGAGCTGCGCGGAGATTCGCCGCGCGACCTCGATGGCGGGTCGGTGGGACGCGCGGACATACGCCGGGCCAGGAATTCCGGCACTTCGCTCTCGTCGCCGGGCGGGACGGGTCGGCGGCCCGCGCGGTTGGCGGGCGGATAGCGGTCGTACCCCGGGTGCCGTTCGATCATGGGAGAGTCCTCGTCGCCCCAGCGACCTGGGTCGGCACCGGGGTCACGGGGAGGAGTCACGCACCCAATTCTTGCAGTGCCGTCGGCCGGTGGCTGCACTACGGCCGGTGTGGGCCGCCACAAGTTCGGAGCGACCGGTCGCGATGGACCAGATCAGGCGGGGACGAAACGCACTTCATAGGACGTCGGCCACTTCTTGCCGGTGAGGAGGAAGTGGTCGGTGCCGGGGAGGTGGGCGATGCCGTTGAGGACATCGGTGTCGGGGGTGCGGGCGCTGCGGGGGAGCAGGCCGGAGGCGTCGATCGCGGCGAGGACCTCGCCGGTGCCCGGATCGATGCGCAGGATGGTGTTCGTCGGCCAGGTGTTGGCGTAGACGGAACCGTCGGGGGCGCAATCCAGTTCGTTGAGCTCGGCATCCTTGTAGCTGGTCAGCGCCACGCTCCCGGTGATCGCGAAGGTCTGTGGATCGCGGAAGGTGAGGGTCGAGCTGCCATTGCTCATCAGCACGCGATCGTCCCGGGTGCACAGGCCCCAGCCCTCGCCGTCGAAATGCGTGGTGCGCAGTTCCGCGAGGGTGCCCGGGTCGCGGGCGATCGCCACGCCGTTCTTGTAGGTGAGCTGCCACAGCACGTCGCCGGCCCGGGTGATGCCCTCGCCGAACAGGGGCGCGGGCAGGTCGGCGCGGGCGAGTTCGGCGCCGGTGTTCAGGTCCGTGGCCCGGATCGAGGAATGGCCGGCGAGTCCGGTGCCCTCGTAGAGAACCGACCCGTCGACCTCCAAGCCCTCGGTGAACGCGCCCGGGTCGTGCGGCCGCGTGGCGACCACCTCGACCCGCAGCTTCGGCGTGTTGTCGCTGCTGGTGCAGCCGGTCGCGGTCGCAGCCAGGGCCAGGGCCGTGGACAGCGTGATCGTGGCGGCCGCTACCGGTGCACGGCGTTTGCGCTCCATACGGCAAAATGTAGGGCGTGAGCGCGGTTGGAGTTTCGGAGTCCGGTATGCGGCCGATCCTGGCGGAGGCGGTCGAGCTGGCCCGCCGTGCGCTCCTGGACCTGGAACCGGTCGGGGTGGGCGCGCATCTGGGCGTGACCGGCGAGGACGAATCCTCGGCCACCCATCACTTCGAGGCGACGCTGCCCGGCTATCGCGGCTGGCAGTGGGCGGTCGTGGTGGCCGCGCCGCCGGAGGCGACCACCGCCACGGTGAGCGAGTCGGCCCTGCTGCCCGGGCCGGACGCGCTGGTGGCGCCCGACTTCATCCCGTGGGATCAGCGCATCCGCCCCGGCGATCTCGCGCCCGGCGATCTGCTGGCCCCGCCGCTCGGCGACCCGCGCCTGGTGCCCGGCTATATCGCCACCGGTGACCCGGCCGTCGACGAGGTCGCCCTCGAGATCGGGCTCGGCCGCACCCAGGTGCTCTCCCGCGAGGGTCGCGAGGAGGCCTCCTACCGCTGGTTCTCCGAATACGGCCCCGACACCGACATGGCCCGCGCCGCCCCGTCCACCTGCGGCCGCTGCGCCTTCTTCGTTCCGATGGCCGGCGCCCTGGGCGCTGCGTTCGGCGTCTGCGCCAATGCCATGGGCGCCGACGGCCATGTGGTCCACGTCGCCTACGGCTGCGGGGCCCACTCCGACGTCGAACTCCCCACCGGCAGCGGCTCTCCCCTCTACGAGGCCTACGACGACGCCGCCGTGGACCTGTTCCCCACCGCCGACCTCCGCAACGGAACCGGTGCGCTGGAAGCGGAATCCGCCAAGAACGGCGAAGTAGACGGATCCGGCACGGTAGCGGGTGCGGAAGCGCCTGCGAGCGACGCTGATTCGACGCCCACCGTGACGGACGCCGACGCGACCACCGATGCCGCCACGACCGACGCTGACTCCGACGCGATCGCTGACGCCGCCGCTGAGTTCGCCGCGACTGCTGACGCTGCCGCGACGACCGAGGCCGCGGAGGCCGAACTTGCCGCTGTGGCCGAGGTGGAATCGGGCGATGCGGACGAATCTGGCGCGGTTCGGACTGCGGAGACCGACACGGTCGCCGCGGACACGAGCGTTGCGGCTGACGCTGATTCGGCGACGGGCCTGACTGATGCCGCGGATGTGCAGGCGGGTGTGGTCGATGCGGACGTCGAGGTCGCCGCTGTTTCGGTGGTGCCCGAGAGCGGCGAGGCCGCAGGACCGTCCGAGAACGCCGAGGCTGCCGGAGCGTCCGAGAAGTCGGTGGCCGCGGACGATTCCGGCGCGGCCGGGTTGTTCGAGGTGCGCGATCCGGATGCGGTGTACGACGATGCGTGGGCCGTGGATGCGGTGCGGGTGGAGCCCGAGACCGGTTCGGCCGAGTCGCGCTGAGGCGCTCGCCCGGATAGGTTGTAGCGCCGCCGGATTCCCGGCGGCGGGTGCGGTTTTCGATGGATCGCGCCGTAGTCCTGTGAAATACCCGGATGCTTGGCTCTGGCGTGCCATCAACGGTTGTGCGGAAGGGGTGTAGGGCGTGGTCGCGACCGATGCGGGGGATCCCTTCGGGACGGCGGAACTGCGGGCCGGGGTGGTGGCCGCCTGGCGCGGGTCGCCCACCCGGTTGCGGGAGGACGCCGCCACGGAGGCGGACCTGGTCCGGGCCGGATACCGGGACCGGCTGCTGACCGAGCTGGCGCAGAACGCCGCCGACGCGGCCGCCAAGGCGGGCGTCGACGGGCGGATCGCGGTGTGGCTGGACGGCCGCACCCTGCATGTGGCCAATACCGGTGCACCGCTGGATGTTTCGGGCGTGCACGCGCTCACCGCACTGCGGGCTTCGGGGAAGACGGACGCCGCGGCCGTCGGGCAGTTCGGCGTGGGATTCACCGCCGTGCTGACGGTGTCGGACGAGGTGGAGTTCCGTTCGACCGGCGGCTCGGTGCGGTTCTCACGGGCCGAGACCTGGGCGCTGCTCGGCGCGCAGGGCATCGAGATCCCGCAGACGCCGGACGATTTCGAGCCGCCCGCGCTGCGACTGGCCTGGGCCACCGCGGAGCAGCCCGTGAACGGCTTCGACAGTGAGATCGTGCTGCGGTTGCGCGAGCACGTGGATACCGTCGCCCTGCTCACGGAGATGCGGTCGGAGGCGGCCGATCTGCTGCTGGAACTGCCCGCGCTGCACGCCATCCGGATCGGTGACGACGAGATCGCCAGTGCCGAGCGGGAACTCGGTGACGGCCTCACGGAACTGCGGGTCACCGGCCCGAATTCCGATGAGCGCGTGTGGTGGCAGTACCGCACCGAGCGCGCCCGCTGGCTGCTGCCGGTGCGCGACGGCCGCCCGATCGCCGCCCGCCCCGATGTGCTGCGCGCACCCACCCGTTCCGACGAGGAGCTGTCCATTCCGGCCCTGCTCATCGCCGACATCTCCATGCAGCCGGACCGCCGCCGCCTGCTCCCCGGTGCGCACCTGACCGCGCTGGCCGCCGGTTACGCCGCGTTCGCGCGCGCCCTGCCGCCGCGCGACCGCCTGGTCCTGGTCCCCACTCCCGGCTTCGCCCGCAGCGAGGCGGACGGCCTGCTCCGCGAGGCCCTGATCGCCGAGCTCCGCGACAACGAGTGGCTTCCGGTCCTCGCCGGTCGTCCGGAACGCGCTGCCGAATACGCCCCGGTGCCAGAAGAATTCGACGCCGCGTTCGGCGAGACGACAGTCGGCAGTGGTACCGAGGCCGATGAGGTGCGGGCATCGGGCGATCCCGATACCGCGGCCGCGCTCGAACTGGCCGCCGCGCCGGACGTCGACTCGGCCGCCGCGCCGACCGCCAAGGCGAGCGCGGTATGGGAGCAGGAAACCCTGCCGCTGTGGGATCTTCCGGCCCAGGACGAGGCGCCCGGCGACACGGTCGAACCCCACGACGCCATCGGACCGCACGATGTGGTCGCGACCTTCGACTCGACCGAGTTCGAGGAACCATCCCCGGTGGACCTGGGGATGGTTGTGGATGAATCGGCGATCACCGAAACCCCGGGCGCGGATTCGCGGGCGAATGTCGCCTCGCCGCGCCGGGCCACCGTATTCACCGGTGCGACAGTGGAATTGGCCGATCTGCTGGCGGACATGGCCGGCCCGCTGGTGATTCCGGAGCTGTCCGGCCGCATGTACGCCGATGCCCTCGCCGTGCTGGATGTGCACCGGATCGGCCTGGCGCGGATCGCCGAGCTGTCGAGCAGCCTGGAACGTGACCCGCAGTGGTGGTATTCGCTCTACGACGCTCTGGAGCCGTTCGCGGTGGATCCGCTGGCGGTGGAGGAACTGGGCGCGCTGGCGGTGCCGCTGACCGATGGCCGCCTGGTGACCGGCCCGCGCACGGTGGTGCTGGATGACCGTCTGGAACAGGCGATTCCGGTGCACTGGGCACGTCTGGTGCACCCGGAGGCGGCACACGAGCTGCTGGGCCGGCTGGGTGCGCGCCCGGCCACGCCGGAGGATCTGCTCAATGACGCCGGGCTGCAGGCGGTGCTGGAGGACGATCCGAGCGATCCGGACACCGTCGACGCGGTGCTGAAGCTGGCAGCCACCACCCTGGCCGCGCCGGGTGTCCTCCCATCCTGGCTGGGCCTGGTCGAATTGCCCGATGTCGACGGCGAATCGACGCCGGCCGACGAACTGCTTCTGCCCGATGCGCCGCTGGCCCGCGTGCTCGTCGAGGATTCGCCCTTCACCACCGTGGACGCCGGCGTGCTCGAGCGCTACGGCCCGGAGGCCCTGCGCGCCATCGGTGTCGGCTGGAGCTTCACCCTGGTCGCCGAGTCGGATCCGACCGGCCCGGACCACCACCTCGACGACGAGGAGACCTGGTGGGAGGGTCTGGCCGAGGATCCGGCCGAACTGGTGGCCGTCCGCGACCTGGACCTGGTGGACGACGCCGAATGGCCGGAGGCGCTGCGGCTGTTGCTGTCCGATGAGACGACCCGCCGGCTGCTCGCGGACCGCGACGGCTACACGGCCTGGTGGCTGCGCCATCACGCCCACATCGACGGCATTCCGCTGGGCCTGCTGCGCCACCCGGACGACACCCTGTTCGCGGGTCTGCTCCCGCAGCTGCCGGGCTTCGACGCGAACGATCTGGCGGTGCTGCGCGGCGTGCTCGCCGACCCGGAGGTGCTCACCCCCGCGCTGGCCGAGGAACTCCTCGACGCCCTCGCCGATCCGGCGAGAATGCCCACCCCGGAATCGATTTCACAGACGTACCGGTATCTGGCCGAGGCGCTCGACGCGGGCCGCCTGGACACCGAGGATCTGGTGCTGCCGGGTCAGGTGCGCGCCCTCACCGGCGAGGTGATTCCGGCCGCGGACGCCCTGGTGCTGGATCGCCCGTGGCTGGGCCCGGCGCTGCCCGCCGACCGGCTGGTCGTGGGTGACCTGGCGTCGGCGCGCCCGCTGGCCACGCTGCTGGATCTGCCGCTGGCCTCGGAGGCGGTGACGGCGGAGGTGGTGAGCACCGGCCGGGAGACCAGCTGGACCGCCGAGCCGCTGGGCGTGCTGCTGCGCCTGCAGTTCGACTTGCCGCTGCCCGCAGGCGATCTCGTCGTGCACGACGAACTCCGGGTCCGGCTGACGGGTGCGTTCGAGGCCACGGTGACGGTCGCGTGGTGGCGGGAGGGCGATATCACCCACGTGCAGGCGCAGCCGCAGAACTTCTCGCGCCGCTGAGGATGCGTGCCGGCCCGAATGGCCGTGCGCGGGCCCGGCCTGGTTGAGATACACAGGCGGGCAGGCGAATTCGGGTCCGGCGCGGGCGGTGCTGCACAGTGCCCGCGCCGGAGCGGGGGGAGGCCCGGGTCAGGCCGCGTGGGCTGCCACGGTGGTGGCGAGGACATCCAATTGCTGACGGACAGCGGCGCTGTCGTTGTCGACCAGCCAGCGCAGCACGATGCCGTCGATGGCCGCCAGTATGAAACGGGACAGCGTGTCGACGGGAACGGTCCAGGAGGTGCCGGTGGCTTCGCGCGCGTGTTCGATGACGTCGGCGACCGTGGAGTCGTTGAAGGTGTACTGCTCGCGTGCGATGGCGAGTTTCGCGGGCGTCTGCTCGCCTTCGCGTAGGGCGTAGGTGGTGGTTTCGTAGGTGAGTAGTTGGCGCTCCGGAGTGGCTTCGATGTTGAGCCACATGAGTTCCAGACCGGCGCGCACCAATTGTTGCAGCGCTTCTTTTCCGGTTCCGACGTCCTGCCATACCGTTTCGTTGGCATCGACGGAATCGCGCAATTCCATCGAGAGCGCCTTGACCAGCTCGGTCATCAGCTGATCTTTGTTTTCGAAACAGTAATGCACCACACCGAGGGAAACACCGGCTGCCTGGGCAACATCGCGCGTGGTAACTCCTGCCACGCCCTTTTTTTCGGCAAGGCCGATGGCTGCCTCGATAAGGTGGGCCCGTCGTTCTTCGACGCTCAATCGGGAGGACACTCCAGGGAGTTAAGCCTCCGAGGCGCGTGCAGTCAATTCGCACGGTCCGCAAGTTCGTTTTGTCAGGCCCCTCTGGACGGGCGACCAGTCGCTTCTGGTGCTAATCCGGGCCCGGGGCCCGCTAATCCAGACCGAGTTGTGCGCCTTTGTCCCCGCGCCGCGCGCTCCGGCGCTGAATCGTGAAGATCGTGTAGCCGAGCAGACCCACCGCCAGACCCATCAGGCAGACCGGACGCGCGGTCGCCCACGCGTCGTTCGCCCACACCGCCACCGTCGCGATCAGGAAACCGATGGTGCCCACGGCCAGTACCGGGCGCGGATCGGTGAAGCGCGGGGGAATCTCCGGAACGGGCGGCGTGGTCACCCCACCAGACTAGAGGGCAGGGGCCGGTTCGGGTGGCGCGCCGGGGCGGCCGGCCCCCACGCACCGGAACAGCCGACTCCCGCGCGGGCGGTCCCGTATCGTTTGCCTCTGTGACAACGCCTTCCGACATTCGAGCGCTCGCCGGTGAACTTTCGCTGGCGGTAGTGCGCTTGACTCGGCATCTGCGAGGCCGGCGGGCCGATGCCCAGATTTCGCTGACCCAGCTGTCCGCGCTCGCCACGCTGAATCGGGAGGGCGCCATGACGCCGGGCACGCTGGCCGCCAAGGAGCGGGTGCAGCCGCCGTCGATGACCCGGGTCATCGCCTCGCTGTCGGAAATGGATCTGGTGGAACGCAATCCGCACCCCACCGACGGGCGGCAGATCATCGTGTCGCTGTCCGACGCCGGGCGGGCCCTGATCGCCGACGAGAACCAGGCCCGCGAGGCCTGGATGACCGATCAGCTGTCCCGGCTGTCCCCCGCCCAGGTCGGCGTGCTCGCCGAGGCGGTCGGGATCATGAAGCAGATCGTCGACGAATCCGAGTGATTCAGTAGCCGAAACGCCGGTCGCTGTCGACGATTTCGCGGCCCAGAGGGAACAGCGAGATCGGGATCAGCTTGAGATTGGCCCAGGCGAACGGGATCCCGATGATGGTGACGGCGAGGGCAATGCTGGTCATCAGGTGGCCCAGCGCCAGCCACCAGCCCGCCACGATGATCCAGACGATGTTGCCGAGCATCGAGCCCACGCCCGCGCTCGGCTTCTCCACCGCTTCCCGGCCGAAGGGCCAGAGCACGAAGTAGGCGATGCGGAAGGATGCGACGCCCCACGGGATGGTCACGATCAGCACGCAGCAGATCAGCCCGGCGACGACATAGCCGATGGCCATCCAGAATCCGACCAGCACGAGCCACAGGACGTTGAGTATCAACTGGATGGGTTTCACGTATCCCAGCATGCCAGCGTCCGGTGCTCACCCACCACCGGGAAAACCCTGAACTCGCCAAGGGTGACCCTCGTCCGAATTGGGTGAAATACCCCGAAAGGTGGGTTGAAGCATTGACCCGCCGTTAATGTCTCGCTATCTAGAGCTCATGCAGCTCTATTCATTCTTTCTGGCAAGAAAAGAATCGGGAGCGCATTTTGAGCAAATTGATGCGACTATCGGTGGCTCTGACGGCCCTGGCCTAGGCGGCCACCAGCACGCTCGTCGCGTGCAGCAGTCGACTCAGAAGAACCAGCCGAGTTCGGCGTCGCGTTCGGCGGCGAACGCCTCGTCGAATGCGCGCAGCACGGCCGCGTCCTTGGCCTGGATCCGGTTGGCGGCGGCGAAGACCCGGGCCCGGTACGCGCCGAAGTAGAGGCTGCCGAGTACATCGATGCCGAGCTCCAGATCCGGGGTGCGGCCGGTGGGCGCGCACTCGGCGATGCCGTCGCGCACCCGCAGCGCGAAGCTGCCGCCCGCGTCGCGGAACGGATCGTCCACGGACAGCACGACATCCAGATCCCGCTGGTAGGTGCGGGCGGTGAGAGCGGCGGGGACGTCCATGACCCGGGTCCACAGCGCGTCGTGGCGGCCGGTGACGCGCACCAGACGCGGATTCGTGACCAGGTAGGGGAGTGGATCGTTATCACTCAGCGTGGCCTCGACCGTGTCCACCAGATCCAGGCTCAGCAGCACCCGCCAGAGCGCGACATGGGCTTCCGCTGTGACAGCCCGCAATTCACGGACCGTGGCGGTGTTCTTGTCCCCGTGCCAGGCGCGCCGCAGGATGGCGTAGCCGTCCGGATGGATCAGGAAGAACTGCGGTGAGCTCTCCTCGCTCTGCACCACGTCGGCGAAGAACCGCTGCTGCCAGCGGGCTGCGGGCCGCGCCTGCGCGCCCGGGACCAGCCGCCGCCAGCGGTCGTAGATCTCGGGCAACCGGAGCTTCGCCTCTTCCGGGTCGGCGACGTGCACCCCTCCGGGATCCGGTGTGGTGGAACGGAATTCGGCGGTGCGCCCGCGCACGGATATCCCGTTCTCGACAATGGACGGGCCGTAGCCGAAGCGGCCGTAGATGGTGCCCTCACTGGCGGTGAAGATGGTGAGCGGTATGCCCTCGGCCTCGGTGCGCCGATGCTGCTCGGTGTAGAGCGCCCGCAGAATGCCGCGCCGCCGATGGGTGGGCGCGACCACGACGCTGCTGACGCCGCAGGCCTGCACGGTGCGCGCGCCGGGCACGGTGACGGTCATGGTGCGGTCGTTGGTGTGCCCGACGATGCGATCGCCGTCCACGGCCACCAGGGCCCGCTCGGTCGGAAAGACGTCGCCGCCGTATTCCAGATCGGCCGGGCCGACCCGCATCCCGAAGCAGATCTCCGAGAGCCGGATGATCTCCGCCCGCTCGTCCGCTCGCGCCGAACGCACGGTAATGCCATTCGTCGATGCCATACCCCGAACATCCCACGTATTACCGGGCCTCGCACCCGATTTTCTCCGGCGCCACCTGCCGCCCCCGCCGCGGCAGGTGACACCGGAGCTGAGATCGTTTCCCTCTCACGGGAACAAGATTGCCGTCGCACCCCAGCGAGATTCTCAACAAGACCTTGTGAACGAAAAACCCCGCCGCAACCATGCGTTGCGGCGGGGTTCGTCGGAAACCCTTCGGGCACAGGGCCCGTCGGGGTCAGCGACCGTTGATCTGCATGTAGTCGCGCTCGCCGTAGCCGGTGTAGATCTGGCGCGGACGGCCGATCTTCAGCGGCTCGCGGTGCATTTCGCGCCAGTGGGCGATCCAGCCCGGCAGGCGGCCCATGGCGAAGAGCACGGTGAACATGCGGGTCGGGAAGCCCATGGCCCGGTAGATGACGCCGGTGTAGAAGTCGACGTTCGGGTACAGGCGACGCTCGATGAAGTACTCATCGGTGAGGGCGGCCTCTTCGAGGGACTTGGCGATCTCGAGCAGCTGGTCGTCGCCGCCGATCTTGGCCAGGATGTTGTCCGCGACCTGCTTGACCAGGGTGGCGCGCGGGTCGTAGTTGCGGTAGACGCGGTGCCCGAAGCCCATGAGCTTCACGCCGTCTTCCTTGTTCTTGACCTTGCGGACGAACTCCTTGACGTCGCCGCCGCTGGCCTTGATGTCGTCCAGCATCTCCAGCACGGCCTGGTTGGCGCCGCCGTGCAGCGGGCCCCACAGCGCGTTGATGCCGCCGGAGACGGAGGTGAACAGGTTGGCGTCGGACGAACCCACCAGACGCACAGTCGAAGTCGAGCAGTTCTGCTCGTGGTCGGCGTGCAGGATGAGCAGCATGTCCAGCGCCGCGGCGATCTCCGGGTCGACCTCGTAGGGCTCGGCCGGGAAGCCGAAGGTCATCCGCAGGAAGTTCTCCACCAGCGACAGCGAGTTGTCCGGGTACAGGAACGGCTGGCCGACCGACTTCTTGTACGCGTAGGCCGCGATGGTCGGCAACTTGGCGAGCAGCCGGATGGTGGACAGCTCGACCTGCTCGGGGTCGCGCGGGTCCAGCGAGTCCTGGTAGTAGGCCGACAGCGCGTTGACCGCGGAGGACAGCACCGGCATCGGGTGCGCGTTGCGCGGGAAGCCGTCGAAGAACCGCTTCAGGTCCTCGTGCAGCAGGGTGTGCCGGCGGATCCGGTCGGTGAAGTCGTCGAGCTGGGCCTGGGTCGGCAGCTCGCCGTAGATCAGCAGGTAGCTGACCTCGATGAAGGTCGACTTACCGGCCAGCTGCTCGATCGGGTACCCGCGGTAGCGCAGGATGCCCGCCTCGCCGTCGATGTAGGTGATGGCCGACTTGGTCGAGGCGGTGTTCATGAAACCGGGGTCATAGGTGACGTACCCGGTGCTGGCGAGCAGCTTGCCCAGGTCGATCCCGTCATTGCCCTCGACAGCCTTGGCGACGGTCATCGGGTACTCGCCGCCCGGGTATTGCAGTACCGGCTTGGCGTCGTCGTCGACGTTGATGATGTTCTCAGCGGGCACGGAAGGATCCCTCTCAGGCTTGTAACCGTAGGCATCGGACACGGTCGGCGTGCGATGCGCTCGAGTCAACGCTAGCCGCTGTCCACTACGCCCGACCAATGAGGGTGGCTCTTTGCTACCTCACAGTCACATCGTTCGCAGGTGAGGAGAGCGGCGGTCATGTGCTATGAGCATGAACCCCGCGACATCACGCGAGCTGCACCTCCGAATACGCACGTGCCACCCGGTATCGAACGAACGCCGGAAACGCCACGGCCGCGATCATCATGCCGATCACGACCAGGACGCCACCGCCGGCCGCAGCCGTCGCGGTACCCACCGCCGCGGCCGCGAAACCGTGCGCAACATCACCGATGCGCGGTCCACCCGCCACGACGACGATGAAGACCCCTTGCAGTCGTCCGCGCATCTCGTCGGTCGCCACCGACTGCAGCATGGTGGTGCGCAGGGCCGCGGAGAACATGTCCACCGCCCCGCCGAAAGCCAGGCAGGCCAGCGCGATCCAGAGTGCGAGCGTCATGCTCAGCCCGTGCCCGACCAGGCCCACGGCCAGGCCGAACCCGACCATACCCAGCCCCCACAGCACGATGCAGACCACCACGGCCAGACCCTGCCGCCGCACCCGCGACAGCCAGCCGGAGAACACCCCGCCCAGCACCGCGCCCACCGACATGGCCGCGAACAGCAGGCCCAGTGCCGTTCCGCCGGAAGCGGTGTCGCCGAAGCTGTCCTGGGCGATCTGCGGGAACAGGGCGCGCGGCATGCCGAACACCATGGCCACCACGTCGACCGCGAACGAGGCCAGCAGGATGCGCTGGGTGGCCAGGTAGGCGAAACCGTCGAACACCTCGCGCAGGCCCGCGCGCCGGGTCTCGCCGTGCGGCGGGATGGGCGGCAGCTTCCAGGTGGCCCACAGCGTGGCCAGCAGCGCGATGGAGTCGATCAGATACAGCGTGGCCAGGCCCGCGAACGGAATCAGCATGCCCGCCAGCACGGGCCCGGCGATGGCGCCGAACTGCATGACCGTCATGCTCAGCGAATTGGCCGCGGGCAGCTGCTCGGGCGGCAGCAGCCGGGGGTAGATGGCGCTGCGGGCGGGCTGGTTCATGGCGAAGAACGCCTGCTGCACCGAGAACAGGATCAGCACCAGCCAGGCATTGTTCAGCCCGGCGGCGGCCTGCGCCCAGAAGGCCAGCGAGGTCAGGCCGGTGCCCGCACTGGTGACGAGCAGCATTTTGCGGCGGTCCATGGCGTCGGCGAGCGCGCCGCCCCAGAGGCCGAAGACGATGAGCGGGATGAGGCCGAACAGCCCGGCCAGGCCGACATACGAAGAGCTGTGGGTGATGTCGTAGAGCTGTTTGGGGACGGCAACGACGGACAGCTGCGCGCCGATCACGGTGACGATGCCGGTGGTCCAGAGCCTCCGGTAGTCGGGATTCCGTAATGGAGTTATGTCGGCGAGCAGCTTCACCGGCCCAACCTAGCGACGTCGAAGAGCGCTTGGGAAGGCATTTTGGGCCGATCATCCCATCATTTGAACGTGAGATATCCAACTCTTTCGGGCCGGCGAGGGTCGGTCAGGGTTGCAGGCGTTCGACTTTCATGACCGACACGTCGGTATTGCCCGGTTCGACGGTGACCCGGATGCGGTTGTGCATGCGGCTGCGGCGGCCCTGCCAGAACTCCACGGTCTCCGGCTGAATCTGGAAGCCGCCCCAGAACGGCGGCACCGGGATGTCGCCGACCTCGGCGAACCGGGCGGCCGTCGTCTCCATCTGCCGGTCCAGCTCGGCACGGGAGGCGATGGGCCGCGACTGCTCCGAGGCCCATGCTCCCAGCCGGGAACCGCGCGGACGGGACTGCCAGTACACCTCGGTGGCCTCGGCCGGGACCCGCCGCACCGGCCCGCGCACGGTGACCTGCCGGCCCATGGCGGGCCACACGAAAGTGGCCGAGGCATACGGGGTTCGGGTCAGCTGGCGGCCCTTGAACGATTCGTAATTCGTGTAAAAAGTCACACCTTCGGGAGAAAGCCCCTTGCACAGGACAGTTCGCGACGCGGGCCGCGGACCGGTTTCGGTGATCTCGACGGTGCTCAGCACCATCGAGTTCGGATCGGTCATGCCCGCGCTGGTCGCGTCCTCGATCCAGTTGCGCAGCAACGGCTCCCAGCCGTCGGACAGCCAGGTCTCGTCGAGGTCGGTTTCCGGGCCCGGATGGTTGTCGCCCTGATCGACTCCGTACTCGACCCGCAGGGCAGCCATGTCGACGTCGGGCGTGGCGAATTTCTCCTGGTCAACCATGGGGCAGACGTTACTCCGGAGTAATGCGGGGGTTAAGCTCCAGTTGATCGGCGTGGCTGCCCAAAGATCGGGCGCCCGACTTTGCAAGGAGAGTCACAACATGACTGCCAGCGCTGCGGTACCAAGCTCGGTCGTCCCCGACGGCTTCGTGAGCGGTCTCGAGGGAGTGGTGGCCTTCACCACCGATATCGCCGAACCCGACAAGGACGGCGGTGCACTGCGGTACCGCGGCGTCGACATCGAGGACCTCGTCGGCAACTCGGTCACCTTCGGCGACGTGTGGGCCCTGCTGGTCGACGGCGAATTCGGCCGCGGCCTACCGCCCGCCGAGCCGTTCCCGCTCCCCATCCACACCGGCGACGTGCGCGTCGACGTGCAGGCCGGCCTGGCCATGCTGGCCCCGATCTGGGGCTACGAGCCGCTGCTCGACATCGACGACGACACCGCCCGCGAGAACCTCGCCCGGGCCTCGGTCATGGCGCTGTCCTACGTCGCCCAGTCGGCGCGCGGCATCTACCAGCCGGCCGTGCCGCAGGCGAAGATCGACGAATCGGCCACCATTACCGAGCGGTTCATGACCCGCTGGAAGGGTGACCCGGACCCGCGCCACATCGAGGCCATCGACGCCTACTGGGTGTCGGCCGCCGAGCACGGCATGAACGCCTCCACCTTCACCGCACGCGTCATCGCCTCCACCGGCGCCGACGTGGCGGCCTCGCTGTCCGGCGCCATCGGCGCCATGTCCGGCCCGCTGCACGGTGGCGCCCCGGCCCGGGTGCTGCCCATGATCGAAGCCGTCGAGAAGACCGGCGACGCACGGGCTCTGGTCAAGGGCATCCTGGACCGCAAGGAGAAGCTGATGGGCTTCGGCCACCGGGTCTACCGGGCCGAGGACCCGCGCGCCCGCGTGCTGCGCGCCACCGCCAAGCGCCTCGACGCCCCGCGCTACGAGGTCGCCGCCGCCCTGGAGCAGGCCGCCCTGGCCGAGCTGCGCGAGCGCCGCCCCGACCGCGCCATCGAGACCAATGTCGAGTTCTGGGCCGCGGTGATCCTGGACTTCGCCGAGGTCCCGGCGCACATGATGCCCGCCATGTTCACCTGTGGCCGCACCGCCGGCTGGTGTGCCCACATCCTGGAGCAGAAGAAGCTGGGCAAGCTGGTCCGCCCGGCCGCCATCTACACCGGCCCGGCCCCGCGCAAGCCCGACGCCGTCCCGGGCTGGGATCTGGTGTCGCACAAGTAATCCGGTTCGAACACGACGGTGGCCCCCAACGAGAACCGCCGCGGGCCCACCTTTTTTCCCTCCCTCCCCCGGTCACCCCCCAACCCCAGGAAAACCCCCGCCCTCTCCCACGATGGGGCCCACAACCCTTTTCGCGCGA